>VYCX01000212.1 GCA_009843725.1 Boseongicola sp. SB0675_bin_26 | reverse complement strand
GCATGATGACGGACCGCGCGCTGCTCTACGTGGAGATGAGCCGGGCCCGCGACGGGTTCGTGCTGCTGACCGACGACACGCAGGAGCTCGTGCACCGCCTGGAGCAGGAGATCGGCGTGTCGCATTCGGCGCTGGAGGCGACGGGCCACGCCGTGCGCCACCTGGAGCGCGAGGTCTCCCGGAAGGAGCCGCTGCGTCCCGCCCTTCAGGAGTGGCGGGCGCTGGAGGCGGAGGCGGAGCGCGACGGCATCTCCCCCTTCCTGGCGAAGGAGGCCGACGCGCTGCTGGACCGGCTCCGCAACCGTGCGGAAGCCGAGGGCGGCGACGCGCCGGACGAGCTTGCGCGGATCCTGGCGGACCACGATGGCCATGTCCGCCGGCTGGATCTCGACGTGATCGAGGAGGCATGGCGGAACCTGCGCGCGCGGGCGGAGAGGGACGGCGCCAACGTCGCCGCGCAGGCTGGAACCGACGCGGTTCTGAAGCGGACCGGCGCGTTCGCGCAGAGGCATCCCGGGCCGCTGCCGGAGCCGATTGCCGAGGGCGTCAGGGATTGCGGCGCCCGCGTGCGCGACCTGGGCGACCGGCTCGAACATGCCGGCGCAGGAATCATGCGTGATGCCCGCGAACGGGACGACGCCCTTGCCGGGATCGAGAGGGAATGGCGGAGCCGCCGCGCCAAGGCAGCGATGCAGCATCGCGACATCGCCTTCCTGGCGGGCACGGAGGCGCTGCTGGAACGGACCCGGGAATTCGATGAGCGGCACCCCGGAGAACTGCCCAAGGCGACGGCCGACCTCGCGCGAGACTGCGAAAGCGTGCGGCACAGGTGGAAGCGGTTCGGGCATGCCCTCAAGCAGATTGCCGACTGCTCGGATACGCCGGAGCCTCCCGGGGAGGCCACGTGCAAGGCCATGGCCGAGGCGGAGGGGATTCTCGCAGACGGCCGCCTGTCGGCCAGGCTCCTGGACACGGGACGTCTCCTGCCGGTGAAGGACGTCCTCGCCGAACTGAACGGGAGGCGCACGGCGGAGGGCCGGATCCTCGGCCTTCGCAAGGACCTCGGCAGGATCGAGGCGGAGGCGGAGCGGCAGGGCTGCCATCCGTTCCACGTGGCAGGATACGGCCGCTTCGTCGAGCGGCTCGCGGGCTTCGGGCACGACCTGCCCCCGGACCTCGCGGGCATGGTGGACGGGCTGCCCGGGCTGGAGGCGAGGGACCGCGGGATCCGGCATCGCGTCAGGGAAGTGACGGGTTTCGACGCCAGGAGACGGAGGATCGTCGAGCGGGCCGCGCGTTGGCGGCCGGAAACGCCGCTCGGCAGGAGCCTGGCCAGCAGCTACGGACGCTGGGCAAGGTCGGCCCCGAAGGTGGTCGAGCGGGGCGAGACGCTGGCGAAGGACCCGCTGATCTCTCCCGATGATCGCAAGGCGCTGGAGAGGGCGACGGTGCGCATCAAGGACACGCTTGACGCCTGCGGCCTCGAGGCGCGGCATGTCCGGACCTTCGAGGAGATCGGCGACAGGGCGGAGAAGGAGGGATGCCACCGCTACTTCGTCGAGGGCTACGGGAGCTGGGTCCGCGACCTGGGCCAGCAGGCGTGCGTGGGGCCGGGAAAGAACGCGCTCGCGGCCCGCGAAAGGCTGCTGCGCGACGACATGCGGGTCGCGCAGGCATGCGTCGAAGGCCTGGAGGACGATCTTGCGAAGGCAGTGCAGGAGCGCGAGGAAGGCGGCGAGCGGTTCGTTTCAGAGATGCACCCCTACGCCGGGTGGAAGCGCGAGGCCACGCGCCATGTCGGGTATTTCCGGCATGTCCTCGGCGACAGGGACCGCTACGGCCCGCATCTTGACAGGGTTCCCGGGCTGGAGAGGCGGATGCGGGAGATGGCGGCCACGATCACGGAAACCGTCAGGCGCGACGCGCCCGTCCGGAAGGAGGTCGAGGCGGCGTACAAGGTCCGGATGGAACGCGAGAGGGCGATCAGGCAGCGCGAGCGGGAACTGGAGCGGAGCCGCAGCCCGTCGCGCTACATGGGCCCCGAGATCGACTACGGGCGGTAGGCAATTGCAGTACGCGATCCGTGGGCAGCTTGCGGAGACGCCTTTCTGCCGTCGAGTCGTGCAAATGTCGTCCTTGCATGACAGGACCTCCTGGGCATAATGTGGGCCAGCTGGCGCATTTTCGCCAGAGCCTGAGGAGAGACTCCATGAAGACCGCAGTGGAAATGGAAGACATGATCAAGGTCAAGGCGGACGAGGACGAAGCCTTCCGCGGCAGGTTGCTTGAAGACCCGCGCGAGGCAATCAAGGAAGCCACCGGGCTTACGGTGCCGGAAGGGTTTTCCATCAACGTGCATGAAGAGAGCGCGACCGAATTTCACTTGGTCCTGCCGCCGGCAGGCAGCCGCCTTTCCGACGAGGAACTGCGCGGCGCAGCCGGAGGTTGGGCTCCGACCTCAAGCTCGTACTAGGAGCGGCCGGCATTGGCGCGAAGGCGTCTGCAGGTTCGGCATGAAACGCGATGCAGGCCGGCTCCTGCATAGCGGCCGGACAGCGGCGGTTGAGGGTGTGGCCTCGGTCCGGCATCGCCTTGCCGGCGAAGGAACTGTCCTGCGTCCCGGAGAGTTCGCCAAGTCGCCTGCCGCTAGGTTCCGTGGCTTCGGCCATCAAGGGGGCAGGAGCGATCATCCGTGCGGGGCCAGAAAACCGCGCTCTTCCGGCCTGATGACTGCATCATGGGCCGGGGTCGGGCTGTTGCCTGAAGTTCGGCAGGCTGCCAGCGAGGCAGACGGCGGCTGGCCGTCACAGTCTGACCAGGATTGTTGAACGGGATTGCGGATTTGGCCAGGGTCTTTCCATGACTGACAGAAGATTCTTCCGCCGTGAAGCGCTGATCCGCCATGCGCAGCCCGAAGCGCCGGACGAACTCCTGCGAGTCACGGCACCGCATGAAAGGGTGTTCCTGCTGGCGTTCGGAATTTCCTTGCTTTTCGTTCTGGCCATCGCCACCGTCTTGCTGAACTGACATTCCGTTCCGATGAACAACGGCCGCCAATCAGACTCAGCCACCGGTCCCGCACCTTCGAAACGCAACGCGATGCGTCGCCGCACGCCCTTGGTCATGCAGCTGGAAGCCACCGACTGCGGCGCCGCATGTCTTGGCATCGTGCTCGCGCATTTCGGCTGCTGGGCGCAGCTCGAGGAACTGCGCGAACGCTGCGGCGCAGGACGTGACGGCGCGACGCTCGAGGATCTTGCGGTCGCCGCCCGGAACTGCGGCCTGAAGGCGACCGGCTGGTCGAGCCAGGTGAGCGGACTGTCCCGGCTGCCGATGCCCATGATCCTGTTCTGGGGGTTCAGGCACTTCGTCGTTCTCGAGGGTGTCGGGCGGGGATGCTACTACCTGAACGACCCCGCCGAGGGACATCGGGTGGTCGATGCCCGTACCTTCAATCGCGACTTCACCGGCGTCGGACTCCTGCTTGAGCCGGACACCGGGTTCGTCGCCACCGGCACGCGCCCGGGCGTCATGCGGCGATTGTGGCCCTGGCTGCGCGGCCATCGCGCATTGCTGGGCCGCGCGACCGCATTCGGTTTGCTGCTTGCCCTGACTTCGCTTGCCTTGCCGTTGCTGCTTGCCCGGTTCGTCGACGGCGTGCTGCAGGCGCAGCAGACTGATGCAGGCGGGACCCTGGTCGCGACCATGATGGCCGCTGGCGGACTCGTCTTCCTGTTCACGTGGCTGCAGATGCGCACCCTGAACGATCTGGTCCTGCGGCTGTCCACGGAGCAGTCGGACCGCTACCTGGACCACTTGCTTCGGCTGCCGATGCGATTCTTCAGCCAGCGCTTTGCCGCGGACCTGGCCCTGCGCATGCGGCTGATAGACCAGGTCGCCGAAGCGGGGGCCGGCCAGCTCGTGCGGCTCGGTGTCGATCTGGCGATGAGCACGGTCTTCCTTGCCGCAATGCTTGCCCTGGACTTTCTGCTGGGTCTGGCCGTGGCCGGCCTTGGCATCGCTTGCGTGATGTCGATCCATGTGCTTGCCCGCATGCGCCGCGACCGGAACCATCAGGTGCGGCGCGAACAGGGAATCCTTGCCGGCATGAGCGCGGCAGGGTTGCGCATGATCGAGAGCCTGCAGGCGACGGCCGGCGAGAACGACTTCTTTTCGCGCTGGAGCGGCAGGCAGGCTCGCGAACTCGGCGCCAGGCAAAGGTTCGTGGAGCTGGGCCATGTCGCGGCCGCGCTGCCGCAACTGTTCCAGCTGTTCGCGGCGGCGGCGGTGTTCGGCCTTGGCGGCTGGCGCGCGATGTCCGGGGACATGAGCATCGGGACCTTGCTGGGATTCTACGTTCTGGCCGGCAACTTCCTCCGCCCGGTGTCGAGCATTGGCCAGTTCTCGGATCTCCTGGCGACCCTGGAGGCAGACCTGACCAGGATGGATGACGTCTTCAACGCCCCGCAGGCAGCCACGCTGGCAAACCGTGACGGCGACCCGCAAGGCCGTGTCCGCGCGCTCGGCGGCCGCCTGCGGCTGGTCGGCCGGCTGGAACTGCGGGGCGTGACCTTCGGTTTCCAGCGGAACCGCCCGCCGCTTGTGGAAGACTTCAATTTGACGATCGAGCCCGGCCAGCGAGTGGCGGTGGTGGGCGCAAGCGGTTCGGGGAAGTCCACCCTGGCGTTGCTCGCGGTCGGACTGCATCAGCCATGGTCCGGCGAGGTGCTGTTCGACGGGCATGCACTCGCCGGCATTCCCAGGGAAGTGTTCTGCCGATCGGTTTCCATCGTGAACCAGCAGCCCGTGCTGTTTGCCGCGAGCGTGCGCGACAACCTGACGATGTGGGACGCGACGGTTCCCGAGCGACACATGACCGCCGCCGCCCGGGATGCCGCGATTCATGGGGAAGTCACCAGTCGGCCCGGGGCATACGAGTCAATGGTTGAAGAGCGAGGGCGCAATTTCAGCGGCGGCCAGCGCGCACGGCTCGAAATCGCCCGGGCGCTGGTCAGCAATCCGTCACTGCTGATCCTGGATGAAGCGACCAGCGCGCTCGACCCGGCCGTCGAGCTGCGGATCGATGACCGCATCCGCCGCCGGGGCTGCTCCTGCCTGGTCGTCGCCCATCGCCTCGGCACCATCCGCGACGCCGACCTTGTCGTCGTCATGGACCAGGGCCGCATCGTCGAGCAGGGCACTCACGACGAGCTCCATGCTCATGACAGCTTCTATCGAAGGCTGATGCATGGCGAATGAGAGCCGCACGGAAGGCGCGCTGGCCGCATTCTTCGCCGCCAAGGGCGAACGCCGTGATGCGGCCGGCAACCGCCCGATCCGGCTGGACGACCCCGGCCTGGCCTGGTTCGTCGAGGAAGGCGCGATCGACATTCTCGGGACGGAGCTTGCCGACGGCCGGATGGAAATGCCGTACAGGCACATCGCGCGCCTGGAAAGGGGCCGGCTGGCTTTCGGAGCGGAAGGCTCCGGGCATTCGACGCTCCTCGTCGCCAAGGGCGTGCAAGCCACGACACTGCAATGCATCCCCCTCGCGGAACTGCGCGAGGAAGCGGCCCGAGGGAGGCAAGCCGAAGCGATCGCGCCCGCGGTCGTGGCCCAGCTGGACGCGTGGGTCGAGGATCTTGCGGGCGCGGTGGCGTCCGAAGTCGAAGGCCGCCCCCGCATCGAGTCGCGGCTCGGCCCGGGAAGCAACGCGGGACACGGAGTGTCTGCGGCCGAGCAGGGCGTGGCATGGCTTGCCGCCGATGACCTGGACGCGACCTTCCTGGACGTGGCCGACTCACGGTCCGGGCCACGGGGCCTGATGCCGGTGACGCGGGACAGCTGGGTCACGCTGCATGCAGTCGGCGGCGTCGCGTGCCTCTCGTCACAGGAACTCGGCATCCGGATGCTGCTCGACGCCGGCCTGCCCGAGTTCCAACGCCTCGCTCTCGGCGCAGAATCCGTTCATCGTCGCCTGCTGCTGGTGGACGACGCGAACCTGCAGGTGGCGTCGGCGGCCCTGCGCCGCCGCGAAAAGTCGCTTGCCAGAAGAGGCTTGGCGGACCTGCTGGATTTCCGCACGCAGTCCAGGGGCAAAGGCCGAAAGGGCGACTCCACGCTCGAACGGGCCCTGCGGATCGTCGGCGCCCATGAAGGGCTCGAGATCCTCGCGCCGGCCGTGTCCGGTGAAGTCCCGCCTTCGCTGGACGATTTCTGCATGGCGTCCGCGCTGCGCAGACGGGACGTGCGGCTGACGGTGGAAGACCGCTGGTGGCTTGGCGACAGCGGCGCGATGCTGGCATTCCGAAGCGACGACGGCCGGCCCGTGGCGCTCCTGCCCGGCCTTGCCGGACGCTATCGCGTCGTGGATCCGGAAACCGGCGAGGCCGTGCGCGCCAATGCCGGAACCGGCGCAGGGCTTCGGGACGCCTGCCTCCTGTATCCCGCGCTGTCCACCAGCGGACCCGTCTCGATGCGGAAGCTGCTTGGCGTCGGCGTGGCGCCGATGACTGCCGAGGCTGTCCGGCTCACGGCCTTCGGTCTTTGCGCGGGACTGCTGGCCTTGGCGCCCGCCATTGCGGCGAACCTGCTCGTCGAGCATGCAATTCCCGCCGCAAATGCCGTCGCCGTCTTCCAGTTCTCCGCGATTCTGGCCGGCATCGCGGTGACCGCTGCCCTGGCCCAGGTGCTGAGGGGCATGGCGCTCATGCGCCTTGAAGGGCGGATCGCCGCGCGCATCGGCGCGGCCGTTTGGGATCGTCTGCTGCGCCTGCCGCTGAAGTTTTTCCGCCGCTTCAGCGCAGGCGAACTCGCGGCGAGATCGATGGTCTTTCAGGACGTCAGGGACAATGTGGCCGGGATTGCGGTCGATGCAGCGTTGTCCACGCTGTTCGCCCTGCCGGCCCTAGGGCTGATCTTCTACCACGATGCTACCCTGGGCTGGACGGTCACCGCCCTGACATTTGCGGTGCTCGGGGCAACCGCCGCCTTCTGCGGTAGCCTGATCGAGCACCAGCGCAGCCATCTGCGGTCGTCGCGCCAGCTTCTGGGCGAACTGCATCAGTTCCTGAGCGGGATCGCGAAGCTGCGCACCGCCGGGGCCGAGGACATGGCCTTCGCCGCGTGGGCAAGGCGCTATCGCGAACACAAGCACGCGGAAATCCGGCAGGCCGTCCTGAACGAACGGATTGTGGCGTTGGCGGCTGCGGTGCCTTTCGTCGGGAGTGCCGCGCTGTTCGCCGCGGTGGCGGTCCAAGGCGAGAACGGCCTTGCCACCGCCGACTTTCTTGCGGTTCACACCGCGGCGATGTTCCTGTTCATGACACTCGTCATGCTGGGCAATTCTGTCCGTTCGATCGCCTTCGTCAAGCCGGCCTGCGAGCAGGTGCGTCCGGTTCTTGCGGCCGAGACGGCGTCCGGCGCGGTACGTGGCGTGGGCAAGGAACTGCAAGGGGAGATCCTTCTCGACAAGGTCAGTTTCGGCTATTCTGAGAATGCCGCGACCTTGCGGGACGTGAGCGTTCACGCGAAACCGGGCGAATTCATCGCCATCGTGGGAGAATCCGGCGCTGGCAAGAGCACCTTGCTCCGGCTCGCCCTTGGCCTGGAACGGCCGAGCGCCGGGGCGGTGTATTTCGACGGCCAGAGTCTCGACCAGCTTGATGTCGTCTCGGTGCGAAGGCAGCTCGGCGTCGTGCTGCAGGACGTGCTGCTGCAAAGCGGAACCATTCTCGACAACATAATCGGCAACGACACCGGATTGAACGAGGAGGACGCCTGGCGCGCCGTGCGTCTCGCCGGAGTCGAGGAGGATGTCCGCGCCATGCCGATGGGGCTTCATACCTCCGTGGACGAAAACGCGGCGACGTTCTCCGGCGGCCAGGTTCAGCGAATCCGCATCGCTGCGGCGTTGATACGCAACCCCCGCATCATCCTTCTCGACGAACCCACGAGCTGGCTGGACACGAACAGCCAGGCCCGGACGATGCGAGCCATCGAGGAGTCCGCCAGCACGCGCATCGTCATCGCGCACCGGCTGTCCACCATACGCCGGGCGAACCGGATCTACGTGCTGAAAGCGGGCCGTGTCGCCCAGGCAGGCCGCTTCGAGGAGCTAGCCGCCGAAGAGGGCCTCTTTCGCGAACTCGTCCATCGGCAGCAGGCGTAGGCCGCCGTAGGCCTTGGCCCGCACCCCCCCCCCTTCGACCGACAGCTTTACGTGGTTGATTCCCATGTAGAGCTCGAACGCCCCGTCCTTGCCGAAGACGGTGCGCCGCCTGGGCCATGACAGCAGGCCTTCGGCCTTGGCGGGGATGCATTGATGCCGGTCCACCAGGCGCTGGATCACCGGTTTCCAGTCAGGTCTCGAACTGATCAGCCAGGCGGCGAACAAGGCGCGGTGGCTGGTTGCGTCCTCCGGCAACGCATGCATTTCGAAGCCGATGCGCGGCAACGCGCCGTCCTCGCTGACATCGAGGAGGAGCAGGAAGCGACGGCAAAGATCCGCCATGCCGGACAGCAGGCGGTCCACGGCGGCGATCGACCCCTGCCACTCCAGCCGGCTGAGCAGGGGTCCGACGTCACGAGGTCCGATGTCCGCCATGAGCAACCTGACCGATCTGGGCGAACGGTTCGGGGTCGCCCCGACATAGGCAAGCCTGGCGCCCGCCGGCAAGACTCCAAGCGCCCATGTCAGCGCGCGGCGCTCGGGCGCGCTGTCATCGCGCGCCGATGCCTGGGCAACCGTGCGCGCGATCGTCGCTGGTCCGGCGGCCGCCCCACCCTTGCCGCGGCCGGACAGAAGCCTCAGATAGATGACCGGGGGCTCGGGCCGTCCGGGAGGCATGCCGATGATGTCGTAGGCCAGCAACACGGACTCGAGCCAATGTTCGGTCGCGGACGGGTCCTTCAGGTGCGCGGCGAGCCATGCGTCAACCGATGCCGGCGCCGCCGCCTCGCCGCGGACGATGTGGTGACGCGCAACCTTCCCGTCGGAAACCGGATTCGAAAAGTCCGCCGCCGGTGAAGGCTCGTCCAGCCTGAACTCGAAGCCGCAAAGAGAGGACGCCGCGGCCGTCGGCAGGTCGCCGACCCGTTCAAGCAGGCGGTCCCATCCCGCTCCGGCAAGCAAGGATCGGGGAATCTGGCTGCGCAGTCCGGTCAGCACGTCCCCAAAGCGCTCCATCAGCCCCTGGTTCCCGTCAGGTCGCTGCCTTGATGGCGACAATTTCGCCCCAATGTATGGGCGGGGCCGGAAACGGCCGGAAGCGGGGAAGGCCGAATTCCCGTTCCCTGGGCCTGGGAACGATCATCGGCGTGATGTCCAGCGCCGACGTGACGGCAAAGCCGGCTGCCGCAAGCGCCGCCGACATGTCTTGCATGGGGGGTGTGGGCTGCGCGTAGATCCGGCGAAACGCGTCGATCTGCTTCCATTCCTGCACGGTCATCTCGCCGGCCCTGCAGAACACGTCCTTGATGTAGACCTTCCCGTCATCTTGCAGCACCCTGGAAATCTCGGCAAAGAGTTCCTCGAGCCGGAAGGAGTATCCGGCGGATTCGAGAAACAGGGCGCAGTCGAATGTCCGGTCCGGAAACGGCAGCTCGTGGTAGTCCGCCGCTTGCACGTGAACCCGCCCGGCGGCCGGAGAGTCCGCGATCAGCTTTTGGGCGACCTCGGCCTGATAGGGCGATAGGGTCACTCCGTGCACTTCAAGGCCCGGAACATGCATTGCGGCATGGAGTCCCGGGCCGCAGACGCCGCAGCCGGCATCAAGGACCACCTGGCCGTCACGAAGGCCGGACCGCTTCAGGATGGTGCGATTGTTGTCGTCATACGACTGGCCTTCCGAGTCTTCATCGCAAAGGATCCCGGCCTGGATGGTGGTGCCGAACTTGAGGTAATGGTCGGTCGTTTCGCGCCAATAGCGAATCTGCTCTTCCTTCCACCACTGCATGCTTCCGGGGCTTTCCGCGGCACGATTCTTCATGTTTCCAGATCCCAATGATGTCCGAACCATACGCAGGCAGGGCATCGTTGCGCAAGCTTGGCGAGGCGGTCGGCGATCAGCCTCAGCCCAACCGGGCTGGTCAGTCGGAAACGGCTGGGTTCGCCCGCCGTTCGTGAACTCAGGGCAGGCTGCGTCTAATTTTGCGGCTCGTCTGTGCAACGGGACGACGCCAGCTCACTGGCGGGACCACCGTATGTCCCGCCAAGCATCAGGTGCAGCACAAAGCTGCAGCAGCCGTTCTCCACGACACGCCTCCGACCTGGATTGCGCGGTCGTGCATAAGTTCCTGCTGCACCCGACCGGCTGTTTTCCGGAAGTGTCGGAATCAGGCATCGACACTCTCGCGACGGCAGCAAGCGGATCGCGCTCATTGACCGCCTCGGCGATCCGGCCTGCCTCGGACAGGGACCAAACGGTCACCCGAGCTTTCTTCACGCCCGTGTTTTCTGGTTCTGCAGTGTTGGCACCATGCCAATGAAGCGGGCCCGTCCGGATGCCCCCACCGCCAGGAGTGGCGGAGCGCCGAAGCGTTGCAGGAGTTCCGGGCCACGCCCGGACCATGGAGCAACGCGCAGCTTGATGCAAATCGGTGCGTTCGATAATGTGAACACGACCGGCAGGCCGAGCGGGCGTGGAGCGAAAGACAGATGATCGGACGACTGCCACCGCTTCTGGATACGCCTTTCGTGATCTCGGACAGCGTCTTCGTCAGCCCGAGACATCGGTCTGCGCGTCTGAACGCAGAGGACGCGTTCGATCCGGATGGCAGCAGGGACGCGATTTGCCGCAGGGAGATGCGGATCCACGACGCCCGTTCGCTGAAGCGCGCGCCAAGCATCGAGCGCGAGGGCTTCCAGCTGGTCGATGCGCCAGATGATCTGGATTTTCGCAATCATTCCCGTGTGACCGGCCAATTCCTGAGGCATTGCGAAAGTCTGGTCGAGGCCGCCACAGGGTGCCTGTCCGCCAAGGCCGTGCAGCATGGCTTTCGCACTGGAAGAGCAACGGGACCCGCTGGACGGGGTCTCTACGGGGTGGGCGCTCACGCCGACTTTTCTCCAATGATCGAGGACTTTGTCGAAGTGCCGGAAGGGCACCACTTCGCCCTGTTCAACATCTGGCGCGGAACGAATCCAGACCGTCCGATCGAATCGGGGCCGCTGGCGCTGTGCGATCTCGCCTCGGTCTCCGCTGACGACATCGTTTACGCCGATTGCCTGCGGCGCTCCGAACCGCAAACACGCGTGATCAATTGCCGCCTGATTCACGAACCGGGCCAGATGTGGCATTACTTCCCGAACATGAAGCCGAGCGAGGCGTTGATCTTCAAGCAATACGACTCGCGCCAGGAAGATGCCGCTTCGCGCGCGGTCTTCCATACTGCATTCCAGGATCCAACCACCCGGGAAGATGCGCCGTTGCGGGAATCGGTCGAAGTCCGCGTTCTGGCGGTGCTCCCCGACGCCGACCCGGATCGGGATTGCAGAAAGGCCAGGTTCCAGGCCGAGGTGCCGAACAGACGGCTGGACGGCACGGTTTCGACCTGGCGCCAGGAACCGGAAGTCGACTGGGTCGGCATGAAGCGGCAGCCGTCTATGGCTGCCGCGGATCCGGCGAATTGACGAGGGCTTCGCTTCTCCCGGACACTGGCTGCCCCGCCCAATGGAAGGGATTCCAACGGATTGCTCATGGACCAACCCGCAATTCCCGCCCGGCGAACTTTCCGAACCTGACAAAGCCGGGTCTACGCTTCCCGGGTCCATCGAAGCTTGTGTCGTCGCACACTGCCCGGCGGATCCGGCCCCCTTCGCGCCATCCGCATTGCGGGGCCGGATTCAATCCGCGGGCGCCTTGCAGTAGTCGTCAATGAAGCGCTGGTGATCCGGAAGCCGATCGACCGCATTGCCGACCTCGTCGCGGATTCCTTCGAGGAAATCGCGGAGTTCCTCATTGCCCATCGAGTTGACGGCGGGATGATGCTGTTCGGGCACCAGCCCCTGACCGAGCATCACCTGCAGCCAGGAGGTCTCGCCGAACAGCTCTTCCGACGTCTTGAACACGCGTCCGCCTTGTCTGAACAGCTCGATGCGGTGCCTGAGGGAATCGGGAATCTCCATCATGCGGCACTGCCGCCAAAACGGGGAATCCGTCCGCTCCGTGACATGGTAGTGCAGGATGATGAAGTCCCGGACGTTGTCGGTCTCGACCCGCATCTGCCTGTTGAATTCGAGAACGTCGGATTCGCGGATGCCCTTGTTCGGAAACATCTGCACCAGGCGCGTCACGCTGCGCTGAATGAGATGAATGCTGGTTGATTCCAAGGGCTCGATGAAACCGGATGCCAGCCCCACCGCCACGCAGTTCCTGTGCCAGTGCCTGCGCCTCTGCCCGGCTCTGAAGCGAATCACGCGAGGCTCCGTGACCAGCCGCCCCCGAACGTTGTCGAGCAGCCGGGTTCTGGCCTCGTCGTCGGACCAGTGCCGGGTGCTGTAGACGATGCCGTTGCCGACCCGATGCTGCAAGGGTATGCGCCACTGCCACCCCGCCTCGCAGGCGATGGCGCGCGTGTAGGGACGTGGCGGCTCCGTTGGTTCGGCCTGGACGGCAATCGCGCTGTCGCAGGGCAGCCAGTGGCCCCAATCTTCGTAGCCGGCATTGAGCGTCTGTTCGATCAGAAGTCCGCGAAAGCCCGTGCAGTCAATGAACAGGTCTCCCTCGACCAGTTGTCCGGATTGCAGGCGCAAGCCGGAAATGAAGCCGTTGCACGAATCCTGCACAACCTGCGCGATGCGCGCCTCCTGCCGCATGACGCCGTACCCTTCGGCCGTGTCGCGCAAGAGCTTGGCATAGAGGGAGGCGTCAATGTGGTAGGCGTAGTCCAGAATGCAGTTCAGGATCAGTCCGAACCGCCCGCTTCGCGCCGCCGCCCACTCCTTGCAGTACTCTCCGAACTCACCCGCGATGCCCAGTTTCCGGCCCCTGAGCCAGAAATGCTGGAATTCGGCCACCCCGCTGCTTCGGCCGGAGTTGCCGAAGACATGGAAGTATCTCCCTCCGAGATCCCGCCAGTTCTCGAAGCGGATGCCAAGCTTGAACGTGCCCTGAACGGCATGCAGAAATTCCGGCTCCCTGATCGACAGAAGACGATGCTGCCATTTCAGCGGAGGTATTGTCGCCTCCCCGACGCCAACCGTGCCGATCTCCTCCGACTCGATCAGCTTGATGTCCAGGGTCTTGCCGAGCAGCTTTGCGAGCGTCGCCGCAGTCATCCACCCCGCGGTGCCGCCACCGGCTATGACGACTTTTCGAATCCTCTGGTCGTTCAAGCTCCACCTCCGCGTGGTTGCCGACCCGAACTCCAAGCGCACCCCGTTTCAGCGCGTTCGCAGCTCATGGACGGACAGCCGATGCCAGCCGTTTCGCCCGCGGCCCGTTCTCCCCGAGCGGCTTCCGGAGCCGCCGTCCGGCCCGGGCGCGTCACGCCCGCCTCGTCGGGCCGCCGATCCTGACCTCGACCGACTTCGCCCCGTGCCATTCCTTCACGGCCTTCGCCAGCAGCCATTCCGCGTTCTCCGGCCCGACGAGCCTCTCGAACGCCAGGAACGCCTCGTCGGTCCTGCCGTCGGCGATCATTTCCGTCACCATGACGTCGCACATGAACGCGACCTGGTTGCCGATCCTCTCGATCGCCTTCTCGTCGAACAACTCCCCGACCCAGTCCGTCATGTACTCCACATTTTCCGCAATGCAGCGCTGCCAGGTTTCGCTCAGCGCCAGCCGCTCCGGCTCCGGACGCTCGTCGAAGATCGACAGGTCCGCCTCCAGCGCCCGCTCGACGAGCCAGGGCGACGTCTTCATGCCGGCGGCGGCGGCCCTTGTCTTCGCCTCCGCCCACTGCCCGTCCGTGCAGGAGATGTAGAACGTTCTCCTTTCCGGCCTGACCCGGGACCGCGTCACCCGGGACCCTCCGGCAGGCGGAGGCTGTCCTCGCCGCCATGCAGAAGGAATGGCAGGCGCATCGCGCGGGCATTCCCCGGAGAGCCGTCCAGCCTTTCGTCGAAGATCGGGTCGACGCGGCGGTCCATGTCACCAACGTCCTTGCAGGGACCGAATCCTTGCCCAGCGGACGGCACGAGCACGGCGGGTGG
This sequence comes from Boseongicola sp. SB0675_bin_26, assembly GCA_009843725.1. GTDB lineage: Bacteria > Pseudomonadota > Alphaproteobacteria > Rhodobacterales > Rhodobacteraceae > JAJEFO01. The sequence goes on along the minus strand of VYCX01000212.1, from coordinate 1,539 downwards.
CATCACGACCGCTTCTTCGGGCCACCGACGGTCACCTCGACCGAACCGGCCTCGTGCCGCTCCGCCACGACCTTCGCCAGCAGCCTCTCGGCGCGCTCCGGCCCGAAGAGCTTCCCGAAGGCCAGGAACAGCTCGTCGAACCGCCCGCCGTCGATCATCTCCCTCACCTTCGCGTCGCGGACAAGCGCGACCTGCCTGCCCATCTCCTCGATCGCCTTGCCGTTGAAAAGCTGTTCGAGCGAGTTCGTCATCAGCTCGACATCGCCCAGAATCCACTCCTGCTGGTTCGGGCTCAGCGCCAGCCGCTGCGGCTCCGGCCGCGCGTCGAAGATCGACAGGTCCGCCTCCAGCGCCCGCTCGACGAGCCAGGGCGACGTCCTCATCCCGGCGGCTGCGGCCCGCCTCTTCGCCTCCGCCCACTGCCCGTCCGTGCAGGAGACATGGAACGTCTTCCTCTCCGGCATGCCGCGAGGCCGCGTCATTCATCGCCCTCCGCCAGCAGGTGGAGGTTCTCCTCCCCGCCGTGCAGGAGGAACAGCAGGCGGACTGCGCTGTCTATCCCCGGAAAGCCGTCCATCCTCTCGTCGAAAATCTGCTCGATACGGCGATGCATTTCGCGAACGTTCCTGTAGAGTTCCAGCTGCCGCTCGGGCGTGAGAGCAAGCACGGTAGGCGGCGTCGCGTCTCCGTCGTGCAGCGCGCAGGTCATCACGAACTCCGAGACGCTCCTGCCGACCGAGTCAGCGCGCTTCCTGATCCGGTCCCAGTCGGCGGGATCCCTGCAGTAGACCGGGTGTCCCCTCTTCAGGCCCATCGCGATCCCTCCGCCTCTCCGGAAACAGTCCGCTCGGTGCGAAGCCGGAGCTCGACCCTCTGCAGCGCCGCCGTCCAGCCGCCGTCCTCGCCGCGTTCCGCCAGCCGCATCCGCTCGACCTCGGCCAGCGTCAGCACCGCTGTCTCGATGCGGTCGAGCCGCGCCACGACCGTTTCAAGCGACGGCCCCGACGCCCTTTCAGGTGCAAGCGCACGCCGGACGACGTAGCCGCTCGCCGACATCCGCGCGGCGTTCGCCCGCGCGCGCGCGATGTCCCATTCGCTGTCCGTTGCCTTGACGGCCCTCTGCTTCCTGACGGCCTTGGGCTCCGCGGACCCCTCTTGCATGGTCGTCTCCTTCATGTGCAGGTACCTGCTAAAGGCGCGCTTCTTAAGTCACTGCAGACACCTTTTGTATATTGCACAGAACCCTGCGCATGCCAACCCTGCCCGTTCTCCAGCGATTCCGCCTTGTCCGTTTCTTGCACATGGCATTCCCGGAAATGCAACTCCCGTGCATCCCGCTTCCACGGCTTCGCCATGTGCAATGCACATGATTTCCTCTTGTGTATGAACCCAACCTCCTGTAATCTCTGGCTGATCGAGAGAGGAGAAAGAGTCTGGGCAACGGAGCCGCTACGCGGCGCTCTGGTCTTCTATGGTTCACACCATCGAAAGCGAGACCCCCACCACCCCGACCGTCAGCCCCCATAAGCCGAAGCCCAT
>VYCX01000516.1:7253-15822 GCA_009843725.1 Boseongicola sp. SB0675_bin_26 | reverse complement strand
GCATAAGCGTCGGAATCAGCGTCGTGAGATTCGCGTTTCCGCAGCGCTCGCCAAGACCGTTGAGTGTACCGTGAATCTGGCGCGCGCCCGCATCAACTGCCGCCAGCGCGCCCGCGACGGCATTGCCGGTGTCGTCGTGGGTATGGATGCCCAAGTTGTTGCCGGGGATTCCGGCATTGATGACAGCCGACGTGATCTCGGAGACTTCGTGAGGCAACGTGCCCCCGTTCGTGTCGCACAGCGCCACCCAGCGAGCCCCTGCCTCAAATGCTGCCTGTATGCAGTCAAGTGCGTATTCGGGACTTGCCTTGTAGCCGTCGAAGAAGTGCTCGGCATCGAAAATCGCTTCGCGGCCTTGTTTCACCAGATGCGCAATGCTCTCGCGAATGCCGTTCAGGTTTTCGTCCAGAGAGATGCCGAGCGCTCTCTCGACATGGAAGTCATGAGTCTTGCCGACGAGACAGACAGCAGAAGTGCCTGCATTCAGCACCGCAGCCAGGACGTCGCAGTTTTCCGCCGAACGTCCTGCCCGCTTTGTCATGCCGAACGCGGTAAAGGTCGCGCGGGTCTCCGGACGCCCGTCAAAGAAGGCGTCGTCGGTGGGGTTCGCCCCTGGCCAACCTCCCTCGATATAGTCCAGGCCGAGTGCATCAAGCAAATGCGCGATCTCCGTCTTTTCCTCGGTCGAGAACTGGACACCTTGGGTTTGCTGGCCATCCCGGAGCGTCGTGTCGAACAGAAAGAGTCGTTCCGCTTTCATTTCAGGGCCTCCAGCTTGTCTTGGTCGAAGCTTGGTCCAATGTGCCAATTGACACCCACCGATGTGTCGTTGATGACAATTCCAGCTTTCGTGAGGCCTTCGCGAAGGCTGTCCGCCCGCACGAAGTCCTGCGCCGCTTTCGCGGTCGCGCGCTCACTAAGCAGCGCATTGACCAGATCAGACACGTCTTCGGACGGAACCGCCTCGCGGGCCCAGTCCGGCACGCGGTCGGTCATCAACCCGAGAAACTCCAATCCGGCTGCCAATGCCGCGACGTCCTCGCCAGCGGCGAAACGATGCAGCGATGCCAAGGCTTCGTGCGTGTTAAGATCATCCGACAATGCTTTCACAAGAAATGAAATATCTGCATTCCGCCACGAACCGGACGCCAAAGTTTCCACCATCGCGTACCATTTCCGAAGCGTCGCCTCGGCTTCACGAGCCCTGTCTTCGGTCCAATCCATTGGCCGCCGATAGTGCGTCGAAAGGAACACAAATCGGATCACTTCGCCGGGCACATTCCAGCCACCGCTCCAGTTTCCGTCCAAAAGGTCGCGCAAGGTGAAGAAATTGCCCAAGGACTTGGCCATCTTCTTGCCTTCGACCAGGAGCATTTCGTTGTGCATCCAGAGTCTTGCGAATTCATGACCCAAGCATCGCGACTGTGCGATCTCGTTTTCGTGGTGCGGAAAAACCAAATCGTTGCCGCCGCCGTGAATGTCGAAACGCTCTCCCAGAAGGCCCGCAGCCATGGCCGAGCATTCAATGTGCCAGCCGGGTCTTCCACGACCCCAGGGACTGTCCCATCCCGGGGTCTGCTCGTCCGATGGCTTCCAGAGAACGAAGTCCATCGGATCTTCCTTGAAAGGCGCCACTTCGACACGGGCACCGGCAATCATGTCGTCGACTGAACGCCCGGACAGGTCCCCGTACCCGGGACAGGAGCGTACCCGGAAAAGCACGTGGCTTTCGGCCGCGTAGGCATGGCCCCTTTCGATCAGGGCAACGATCATTTCAACCATTTCCTCGATCCATTCGGTTGCACGCGGCATTGCGTCCGGCACAAGCGCGCCAATGGCGGCCATGTCGTCAAGATACCATCGCGTAGTCTCTTCAGTGATTTCGCGAATGGGGCGTTTCTCAGCCGTGGCGCGAGCGTTTATCTTGTCGTCAACGTCCGTGAAATTCCGCACATACGTTACCCGGTCAGGCCCGTATACATGGCGGAGAAGCCGAAAGAGCATGTCGAAGACTATGACGGGTCGCGCATTCCCGATATGGGCCCTGTCATAAACCGTTGGCCCGCAGACATACATCGTGGGATGCCCGTTCTTGACCAAGGGTTCCAATGGTCTCTTCGTCCGTGTTGCAGTGTCATGGAGCTGGATATTCGTCATGAGCCAACCTTTTGGGCAAACCTGTCCCTCGCGGGATCCGACAAGGTCATTTCAAGGTAAGGAAGAACCGGCCCGCGTGAACGATGTCAGCGGATAATGCAGCAGATGATGCGGATGCGGTTCATGTTCCCGACCATAGCGGCGGTCAACAACGAGTGCAAAGGGTTTTCGCACCGATATCAGTCAGCGGCCAAGATCCCTTGGCAACAATCGATTGACTTGCCGCACAAGTTGCCGCCCTTGTAATGCATGACCAGACTCTCGAATCGCATCAAGACTCTGACCGGCGGCGGCTCGGATGGGTGGGACATCTACCGCAAGAGCCGCGCCATGAGGGATCGTGGCATGCCCGTCATCGAACTGACGGTCGGCGAACATGATCGAAAGACGGATCCGGCCATTCTCAAGGCGATGCATGATTCCGCGACGGGCGGACACACAGGCTACTCAACGATTCCCGGCACGGACGGGCTTCGTGATGCCGTCGCCAAGCGAATTGAAACAATGACGGGTGTGGCCACGGAGCGAAAAAACGTGGTGATTGCGGCAGGCGGACAGGCTGCGCTTCTTGCGGCTCACATGACGGCGTGCGACCCGGGAGACACGGCGCTGTACATCGACCCTTACTACGCGACCTATCCCGGCACAATCCGTGCCACCGGAGCGTTGGCCGTGGCCGTCACGGCGCGTGCCGAATGGGGATTCCAGCCGTCTCTTGCGGATCTTGAGGAAGCCTGCGAAGCCCGATCACTCCTGATCAACTCCCCGAACAATCCGACGGGTGCAGTCTATTCCCGAACGAAGCTGCAGGAGATCGCTGAATTCATTCGGCAAAGGGACATGTGGCTGATTTCGGACGAAGTCTACGACACGCAGGTCTGGGAAGGTGAGCATTTCTCGCCGCGCGCGCTGCCCGGAATGGAGAGCCGGACGCTTGTGGCAGGTTCACTGTCCAAGAGCCATGCGATGACCGGGAGCCGGATTGGTTGGCTGGTCGGGCCGGAAGAGGCGATCAGGCACGCAATCAACTTGACCACGCATACCACCTACGGCTTGCCAGGGTTCTTGCAGGACGCCGGTGAATTTGCCCTGCAGCAAGGTACGGCGCTGGAAGACGTCATCGCGGCGCCATTCCGGCGACGCCACAAGGCGGTCAATGCCATATTTTCGCGGGAAGGCCTGAACGTCGTGCCATCCGTGGCAACGATGTACGTCATGGTTGACGTCAGGGCGACCGGAATGACCGGCATCGAGTTTGCAGAGGCGCTGCTGGAAGAGCATCTTGTGGCTGTCATGCCCGGCGAGAGTTTCGGGATGGCTGCAGCGGGACATGTTCGCGTTGCACTGACGGTCGACGATGCCGCACTGGAGAAGGCGGCAATGGTCATCGCCGAATTCCATCGGAATTGCGCCAGCAAGGCACGAACCGTTGCAGTGTCTGGCTGATCAATCGGTCCGCGCCCTATCGGCAACGCCCGCCCGCACCCGTATCAACGACACTGAATTTGCAACTCCTGAATGCGAAATCCTACGCTCCCATCAACTCCCTGACGGCGGCAATGGCGTCCTCGGCCTTGTCTGCACTTGCTGCGCCGCCTCGTGCCATGTCCGCGCGTCCTCCGCCCCCCTTGCCACCGAGTTCGGCTACCGCGGCGCGTACCATGTCCACGGCCGAAAGACGCTCAATCAGATCTTCAGTGACACCCGCGGCCACGGCGGCCTTTCCTCCCGTGTCCGCAATCAAGAGCACGGCTCCCGAACCGAGGCGTGCCTTGTACTCGTCGATCAGCGACGGAAGGCTCTTGCCATCCACGCCCTTGAGCGTCCGGGCATGCAGCATCATGCCGTTAACTGACTCCGCCTCCGCTTCGGCTTCCCCGTCGGCCAGGGCAAGCTTCTGGCGCAATTCTGCGACCTCGCCCTGAAGGGCCCGACGTTCGGCCTGCAGAGCCTTTACCCGCATCGGAACCTCGTCCGGAGGGGCCTTGAGCAACAGTGCCGTTTCCGCAAGCCGATGATCCTGATCCGAAAGGTACCTGAATGCGGCTTCGCCCGTCAGCGCCTCGATTCTGCGAACGCCTGCCGATGATGCGCTGTCGCCAAGCGTCACGAAAACGCCAATGTCGCCCGTGCGCGACACGTGCGTACCGCCGCAGAGCTCGATTGACCAGGTGTTGCCATCGGTTCCCTTGCCGGTGCTTGCGAAACCCATCGAGACCACGCGCACCTCGTCGCCGTACTTTTCGCCAAAGAGGGCCTGCGCCCCAATCGCGCGGGCATCGTCCGGCGTCATGATCCTTGTTTCCACCGGTGAATTCTGGCGAATGTACGCGTTCACTTCCGTCTCGACCGCCTTCAACTCGCCAAGCGTCAGCGCCGACTGATGGCTGAAGTCAAACCGAAGCCGATCGGACGCATTGAGCGATCCCTTTTGCGCCACATGCTCGCCAAGGACTTGCCGCAGGGATTCGTGCAACAGATGGGTCGCTGAATGATTGGCGCGGATAGCAGATCGACGCGCGTGGCCGACTTTCAGCACGACCGGATCGCCCGTCGCCAGTTTCCCCTGCTTGACGGTCACCTGATGGCCAATGATGCGACCGCCCGCGAAGCGCTGCGCGTCAGTCACGTCGGCCAGGTCCTTGGCATCGCCCGTGCCTTGCATCGTGCCAGTGTCACCAGCTTGCCCGCCGGCCTCGCCGTAGAAGGGCGTCTGGTTCGTTACGACCCATCCCGTCTCGCCGTCGGAGAGCGAATCGACGCAGCCTCCGTCGCGCACGACCGCGATGATCTGGCCTTCCGCGGTCTCGGTTTCATAGCCAAGAAACTCCGTGGCTTCGGTGTCTCCTGAAATGTCGAACCATACGGTCGCGTCTTTTGACTCTCCGGATCCCGTCCATGCCTCCCGCGCCCGTGCCTTCTGCTCTTCCATGGCAGCGTCGAATCCTTCCGTATCGACGCCGCGGCCTTTTTCGCGAAGGGCATCCTGCGTGAGATCCAGCGGAAAGCCGAACGTGTCATAAAGCTTGAATGCCGCGTCGGCCGGAAGGTCGGTGCCGTCCGGCAGCCTTTCCAACTCCTGGTCCAGCAGCCGCAGTCCCCGATCAAGCGTCTTCAGGAAGCGGATTTCCTCGTTCTTCAGCGTTTCCTCTATCAGGGCCTGCGCACGGGCAAGCGCCGGATAGGCCTGACCCATTTCGGTCACGAGAGCGGGCACGAGGCGGTGCATTACCGGATCCGTTGCACCGGCCATGCGCGCGTGCCGCATAGCGCGCCGCATGATCCGGCGAAGAACGTAGCCCCTTCCTTCGTTTGACGGCATAACGCCATCGGCAATCAGGAACGATGTCGAACGCAAGTGATCCGCCACGACCCTGTGATGCACGTTCTCAGGGCCGTCGGCATCGGCATTCGTGGCACTTGCGCTGGCCTCGATCAGGGCACGCATCGTGTCGGTATCGTAGTTGTCGTGCTTGCCTTGCAGAAGCGCTCCGATCCGTTCGAGACCCATGCCCGTGTCGATTGACTGCATCTCAAGCTCACGCATCGTTCCGTCTTCGAACCGCTCGTTCTGCATGAAGACAATGTTCCAGATCTCGATGAAGCGGTCACCGTCCTCTTCGGCCGACCCTGGCGGCCCTCCCCAGATGCGATCGCCGTGATCGAAGAATATCTCGGTGCAGGGTCCGCAGGGTCCAGTGGGCCCCATTTGCCAAAAGTTGTCATCAGTCTCGATCCTGATGATCCGGTCCTCGGGCAGACCCATCTTTTGCCAGATGTCGGCCGCTTCGTCGTCCGTATGGTAGACGGTGACCAAGAGGCGCTTCCTGTCGATCCCGAAATCGCCTGTCAGGAGGTTCCATGCGAGTGGAATGGCTTCGTTCTTGAAGTAGTCTCCAAAGGAAAAGTTTCCAAGCATCTCGAAGAACGTATGGTGACGGGCGGTGTAGCCGACATTGTCGAGGTCATTGTGCTTGCCGCCGGCACGGACGCACTTCTGGGAGGTTGCCGCTCGCGCGTATTCGCGGCTTTCCAGTCCCGTAAACAGGTTCTTGAACTGGACCATGCCCGAATTGACGAACATCAATGTCGGGTCGTTGCGCGGAACAAGCGGCGAGCTCTCAACGACCTCGTGGTCGTTTTGTTCAAAATAGTCGAGAAAAGTCGAACGTATGTCGTTCAGGCTGGTCATGGGCGGCATCCGAAATCGGCATGTTGCGCCTGATTATCCGTCACCGTCCAGACTGTCCACCGAACAGAAGCGTCCAGGGGATCATGTGCCTTGCCAAAGATCTCCATCCCCGGCAAGGTGCCTGGCTCGGCAACCAATTCGGAGCCTTCGTGGATGCTGATCCAGCTGCCATGAGGACACGCAAGCCACCATTTCAGGTACAACACGGGTTCTCAATTCATCAAAGAAACTGGACATGTCCGGTGAACGTGCAATTATTGGGCGGCTTTCAAAGTCGACCCTCCGTGTACCGTCACTTCGGATCTTGCTTGCTGACACGTCAAGGACCGCTATGTGCCTTGCCTTGTCCGGCTGATATCTGTGCTGCTTGACCGGCACGGTCGGGGCGGTCTTCGAACTTGGTCATAGGGTTCCTTCTCAGTTCAAGCCCAACAACAGGTCGTGCCATGCCTTTCGGGCTGGCTGTTCCTGTCTGGCATCCAGTTCCGAGCAGATTTCTCGAACAAACCGTACACGCCATTCTTCCTTGAGAAGTGCAAAAGCGTGATATGACAAACTCTGGATTTGAGCGACGTAGATGTTCAATCCTGCCGCAAAGTTCCTGCTGAACAGCTCCGCAATGTCATCATCATCCGCTCGCCGTGTCGCGGGCACTGCAAAAAGCAGGTCCGTCAAGCCTGCACCCGACTCCTTGGCCTTTCGTGTCGATGACTGTGCATCGGCAAGGGTGAGATTCTGGTCCTTGACCTCGATCACCAGGCATAGCTCGCCGCCCTTTCGACACATGATGTCACCGGGCATCCCCGATGCGGCATCCGCTTCGTTGATGCCTTGTGACTGCACGTCATCAAACAATGAGAAGCCTTCACCAGCAATCCTGAACAGGGCCGTCGCGACGGCAAGCGGCCGCAACCCTCCACTTGACGTTGCAAGGAACGCTTCGAGTATGTTCATCAACTGCGGCAGGCCAATGCGTTGGGGAATGGGATACGTGATCTGCTGTTCAGCCAGCATCCTTGCGAGAGAAGCCATGACACGCTTGAACGCATCGTGCAAATTTTCAGAGGGCGCGCTTTCCAAAGGCTCCAGAAACTCGACCAATGCCTCCCAATCGCCCGCGTTACGAACGTTATCCATGCCCCTGTACAGTTTCGTGCGTCGCAACGGCTTGCTTGCGTATGGTTCGGAACTGGACCCCAAGACACCGTGATTGTCTGCTTCCCAAGGGACGATCACCTTTTTGGCGAAGCTCCTGGCATCCCACGAACCTTGACCATCATCCCTTTGTTGCAAGGCGAGAAGGTTGCGCTCTGGATCGGCAATCTTCCCGAGCAGTTGGGTGATGATCGCGTATCGAATGGACTTGACCCGCGAATTGGTGAGTTGGTCGACTTCCGGATCAGGTTCCTGGTCTCCGGCATCAAGCGCTTCCCGCCATGCTGCATCAAGCCATTCGCGTGACTCCACAAAATCCATCAGAAGTTCAGCCAGGCGGACTCTTGGCGCAGTTTGCGAACCGAGTGGCAATTCCGTGCTTCAGCATCCACACGCCGCCATTTTCGATAGAGACGATCATAAAGGTCGGTTCGGTATCCTGACAGGACTACGCGCCCACGCACATGGTTCAGCACCTTGGCGAGGTTCTCATGATCCTGATCGGTCATTTCGTAGCCATATGCGGCGGAGTCACCCCGTGCCGAATGCACATAGGGAGGATCGACATAAAAGACCGTTTCCGGTGTATCGTATCGCTGGATTGTCTCGACGGCGGGAGCATTCTCGATCTGCACTCTCTGGAGCCTCTGCGCAATCTCCGACAGACCTTCGACAGAACCGAGCCATCGGGAAACAGCGCCGGACATGCCCGCTCGTGATGTCAAGACGCAATGCGCCCATCGGCCTTCGCTGCTTGTCTGTGCCAACCCAGTCCGCGTCTGGCGTGCTCGGATGTAGAACCGACGCGCACGCTCCAGCTTTGACAATCCCTGTTCAGGAGTGCAGGCACGCACGAGTTCTTCGCGCGAGAATGGCGTCAAGCCGATGGCCTTGATGAGTTTCGGACCCTGGTTGCGCAACGCCTCGAAGAAGTTCACGAGTTCGGAGTCCAGATCGTTATAAGTTTCCACCGGATACGGATTGACATTGAGCAGGACAGCCGCCGAGCCGCCAAACACGTCGCAGAAATGCGTCGCGTCTTGCGGGATCAGGGGAAGCAGGAAA
>VYCX01000516.1:6035-7243 GCA_009843725.1 Boseongicola sp. SB0675_bin_26 | reverse complement strand
GAGAATTTTCCGCCATACCAGCCGAAAGCGATCATTTTCTGGGATCGACGCCTTGCGATGCGGCGGCCGGTTCCGGTCGAGTTGGCCCTAGGGGCAGCGGCGGCGTGAGCGTTCACGGCCTTGCCCCTGAAGCCAGGCCTTCGTCGGCGCCAAGGCCTTTGTAGCGTAGTTGCTTGCCGACCATCCTTGACACTATCCCTGGCATCTGTGCCAGGGCGTCGGCGTTGCGGGCATTGTGACACCCTGCGAACTCATCGACATTCTCTTGCAGAGGCTTCTTGCTGAACTTGCGGAACACGCCCTTGTGCCCGCCTCCCATCATGGACCGGAAGGATTCAATGCCATTCGTGTCTGCCATGTCGCGCACATACTCCCTAGCAAAGTCGTTAGCGTTCTCGTGCGCCCTGTCAATGCCCGCGTAGCCGCGCCCGTCGTCCGTGCGTGCCATCGCAGTCAGTTCCGTGTGGCCTTCCGCGAAGCCCTGAAACTTCTTGGCGGTCATGTCAGGGATCATCTCGGCGACAACCTGATTGGTCTCGCGATCCTTGACATCCCCCGCGACGATTGACTTGCCGACGCCGCCACGTCCCGAGTCCAGCTTCTTGTCCTTGTGCTTGTTCTTTTCGAGACCTCCGATGCAGGTCTCGTCGGCTTCTGCCGAACCGCCCGAAATCTGTCCGATGGTCTCGAAAGTCTTGCGCAGGCGGTGCATCAGGTGCGACACGCTCCTTTGCGTGATGTCCAGATCGCGATGCAGCTTAATGGACGGAACGCCCTTGAGGTTCGTCGTCAGCAGGTAGACGGCGATCGCCCAATACCTGTAGCTCATCTTCGTTCCCTTCATCACCGTTCCGGTCTTGCGGCTGAACTGCGGGCGGTTGGGGCAGTCACGTCAACGGTGCGTAATGGTGATGTGGCTGATATCCGTTTGAACGCTGAAGCTGCCGCAGTGTGGGCAATACGGGCCATCAGGCCATATTTCGGACTCCAGCCACTCCCCTTGCCTTGTCCTCGGTCGGGAGCATGTCGATGAGCTTCCTGAGACTGATGCCGTCACGGTGCGCGCTTCCAGGAGCCCTCGCTATCGCACTCCTTTCCCGTCCCCGTTGTCGGCTACGCTTCGAGAGCCACTTCGTCAGGCCCCTCGCCTTCGTCCATTTCAGCATCGCCCTCGACGCCATGCGCAGCCCGAATCTTGCCTTCTATCT
>VYCX01000516.1:0-6025 GCA_009843725.1 Boseongicola sp. SB0675_bin_26 | reverse complement strand
GTGCGGAGAAGCGTGGACTCACATTCACTTGCTCGTCACCCCTCAAATGAAAGGCGTTTCAAGGAATTGCACGATTCTCCCATCCACGTCGTCGGCTATGCTTCGAGAGCCACTTCGTCAGGTCCGTCACCGTCTTCCATTTCAGCATCGAATTCGACGCCATGTGCGGTCCGGATCTTGCCTTCGATCTCATGCGCGATGTCGGCATTTTCCTTCAGGAATGCCTTGGCGTTCTCCCGGCCTTGGCCGATCCGTTCGTCGCCGTAGGAAAACCAGGATCCGGACTTCTCGACCACACCGGCCTTGACGCCGAGATCTATGAGTTCGCCCGTCTTGGAGATGCCTTCCCCGTACATGATGTCGAATTCCACCTGCTTGAACGGCGGCGCGACCTTGTTCTTGACGACCTTGACGCGCGTTGTGTTGCCAACGACCTCGTCTCGGTCCTTGATTGCGCCAATCCGGCGGATGTCGAGGCGAACGCTGGCATAGAACTTCAGCGCGTTGCCGCCGGTGGTGGTTTCGGGCGAGCCGAACATGACACCGATCTTCATGCGAATCTGGTTGATGAAAATCACCATGCAGTTCGAACGGGCGATCGAACTTGTCAGCTTCCGCATCGCCTGGCTCATCAGGCGGGCATGAACGCCCACCGAGGAATCGCCCATGTCGCCTTCAAGCTCCGATCTCGGCGTGAGCGCGGCAACGGAGTCGACGATCACCATGCTGACGGCGCCGGAACGTACCAGCGTATCGGTGATCTCGAGTGCCTGCTCGCCAGTGTCCGGCTGCGAAATCAGCAACTCGTCCAGATTGACGCCAAGCTTCTTGGCATATTGCGGATCCAAGGCATGCTCTGCGTCGACAAAGGCGCAGACGCCACCCTTCTTCTGCTCTTCAGCCACGCAATGCAACGTAAGCGTGGTCTTGCCGGAAGATTCCGGGCCATAGATCTCGACCACCCGTCCCTTGGGAAGCCCCCCGATGCCCAACGCAATGTCGAGACCCAGCGATCCGGTCGATGTCGCCTCGATCTCGGGCATCTCGTTGTCGCCGCCAAGCTTCATGATCGAACCCTTGCCGAACTGGCGTTCGATCTGTGCCAGCGCCGAATCGAGCGCCTTTTGCCTTTCGCCTTGTTTTCTGGATGTCATGTCGAGAAGTTCTGCCGTGGCCATTGCTCTTGCCTCCTTTATTTCATCTTCGCCGGTCGGCGGCAACGATGCTTGAGTTTGCATTATGTTCCCTCATGGCCTTATGGGATCAAAAGCGGAACATTGCAAGGGATATTTTGGCTGGCACGCAAATCGGTCGCACGCGGACATGCTCCAAGGCGCCGCCAACTGCCCGGTCACCGCCGCTCACGTCCCGGGACCTGCGCCTTGGCGTTCACCGTTGCGGTCAAGCAGGGCAAGGAAGAACCCGTCTCCTCCGTCAAGAGGGGTAAAGCGCTCGCAGCCAAATTGCCGCCAGTCGCCGTGACGCTTCAAAAAGGCGCCAACCCTGCATTCATTTTCGGCGCTCAGGAGCGAACAGGTCGAATAGGCCAGCACTCCACCCGGGGCGACGAATCCCTTGGCCTCGTCTAGAATCACGTCCTGGAGACTGCAAAGCTCAGCCAGCCTGCCAGCGGTAAGCGCCCATTTGCCTTCCGGCCTTCGCCGCCACGCACCCGTTCCGGAACAAGGCACGTCGCAGAGCACGATGTCGAATTCGCCCCTGGGCGCACCCGAGACGTCTATCGGGGTTCCGGACCGCTTGGCGCGAACCGGAATGTCGTCCATGCGCGAAACATCCGAATCGTGTGCCGTGACGTTTCCGGCCCCGCCAGCCGCAAGCGCCAGCGCCTTGCCGCCGCCACCGGCACAATAGTCCAGAACGCGCAGGCCCCTTGCATGTGCAAGCATGCATTCAATCACCGCTTGGGACGCGACGTCCTGAAGTTCGACCATGCCAGTCCTGAAGGCCTTGCTTTGCCGCACACGGCGGGCGTTCGCCGTAACCACAAGCGCAGTGCCGCAAAGCGAATGACGATCCGTTTCGATCCCGTCCGAGACCAATTTCCGTTGCGCCGCGGCCAAGTCGGTACGGGCGGTGTTGATTCGCAGGAAGGTAGGTGCGCGACCTTGCATGAGAGCAAGGATCGGCTCCGTATCGTCACCAAGCGATTCCGTCATTTGCGGCCAGAGCCAGTCAGGGCAGTCGAGCCGCACCGCGCTGGATGCCTCCTCAAGGCGGCGAGCGGTCCCCGTCTCCCGTTCGCTCAGCGGATCAGGCGCGTATCCCGTTCCCGTGAACACCTCGCCCGGATCAATCCCGGACCTGCGCAGATGGCCGATCATCAGGCCCCGACCGCTTTCCGCGCCGCCCAACCAGGCAAGCGAGCGGCGACATCTCAGCGCGTCAAAGACGAGGTCGCGTATTGCCGCTCGGTCATGGGACCCGGCAAAGCGGTTCCGTCGCGCCCAGCGATTCAGGCAGATTTCGGAAGCCGCACCTTCGAGAATCGCGTCCAGGATTTCCACGGCCGCCGCGACATGCGCCACCGGTTTCATGCCGCAATCACACGCCCTCGATCAAGCGGCGCGTTGATCCATCCGCTCACGGCGCGCGTGCTCCGTTCAATTTCCCATGCGATAGTTCGGGCTTTCCCGAGTGATTTGGACATCGTGAACGTGGCTCTCCTTCAGGCCCGCTCCGGTGATCTTCACGAACGCGCAGTTCCTTCTCATTTCCTCGACGGTCTCGCAGCCAGTGTACCCCATGGCGGCACGCAACCCTCCGATCAGCTGATGAATGACGGTGGACGCGGGTCCCTTGTAAGGCACCTGCCCCTCGATTCCCTCTGGCACGAGCTTTTCCGAGGCAACATCCGTCTGGAAGTACCGGTCGGCAGAGCCCCGGGCCATGGCTCCCAAGGACCCCATGCCCCTGTAGGACTTGAAGCTACGGCCCTGGTAGAGAATCAGCTCGCCAGGCGATTCGTCAGTTCCGGCAACCAGGGAACCAACCATGGCGCTGGACGCACCTGCCGCGATCGCCTTGGCAAAGTCGCCGGAAAACTTGATCCCGCCATCCGCGATCACGGGTATGTCCCCCGCTGCTGCCGCGCAATCCATTATCGCAGTGAGCTGCGGCACGCCGACGCCGGCCACGACACGGGTCGTGCAGATGGAGCCGGGCCCGATTCCGACCTTGACCGCATCCGCGCCGGCATCGATGAGCGCTTGTACAGCCTCGCCCGTCGCCACGTTGCCAGCGATGATCTGGACTTCGTTCGACAGCTTCTTCGCGCGCGTGACAGCCTTGACCACCCCGTCGGAATGTCCGTGCGCCGTGTCGATGACAACGACGTCGACACCTGCATCCATCAGCGCTTCCGAGCGTTCGTGCCCGGCATCTCCGACCGTCGTGGCCGCCGCCACGCGCAGGCGACCAAGCCGGTCCTTGCAGGCTTGGGGGTTCAGAACGGCCTGTTCGCTGTCCTTGAGGGTCAGAAGACCGGTGAGCTTGCCTTGCCCGTCGGTCACCAGCAGCTTCTCGATCCGGCGCGCCTTCATGAGGCTTCGCGCCTCGTCCAGATCGGCGGGTTCAGTCAGGACTGCGAGGTCATCAGCGGTCATCATCACGCTGACAGGAGTGGCATCGTTCTCAGCAAAGCGCATGTCGCGGTTTGTCACGATTCCAAGCACGCGGCCTTTGTCATCCACGACCGGAAACCCGGTGACATTGTATCGTCCCTGCAGCGCCTTGGCATCGCCAAGCGTCTGGTCAGGCTTCAGCGTGATTGGACTGTACACGATGCCCGAGACGAACCGCTTGACGCTCCGGACCTGTCGGGCCTGCTCATCGACATCCAGATTCCTGTGAATGACGCCCATGCCGCCGACCTGTGCCATGGTGATCGCCATGCGGGCCTCGGTCACTGTGTCCATTGCAGAACTCAGAAGCGGAATATTGGTATGGATGTCACGCGTGACCTTGGTACGTGTGTCGACATCTGAAGGCAGGACCTTGGAGGCTGCGGGCACGAGCAGGACATCATCAAAAGTGAGCGCCTCACGAATCTCCATCGGCCATCTCCCTGGGAGTGTTCGTTTGACGACCCCTTATTGCATGTCCTGTCCGAAACAAAAGACCAAATGCAGGCGCCAGCGGCATTTCGCAGAGGCTGCCGCCCGGTTCCATGAATCCTGAGTGCCCTCAGGCCGGCCCGGCAACCATCCCTTCGCCTTTCAATCCGGCCGGCAGCAATGAAGGCGTCAATGCGCCTTGACCGGGATGCGCTTCGTCGGACGGTCGCGGTACAGGAGGGACTGGCTGTCGTGGAAGACATGCACCTTGGACGGGTGTGCGGTCAGCGAAACACTGTTGCCTCGTTGGTCCCGGTGTATGCCCGCAAGCTTCGCGATCACCGGGTCGGCCTCTCCGTCCGGCTCGAAATACAGGATGGTGACCTCACCAAGCGCCTCGGAGATGCTGACCTTGCCTTGGAAGACATGCGGGCCATCGGTCGCCACGAAGTCTTCCGGACGCACACCTATGTTCACGTCCTTTCCCGAGTCTTCCGGCAATGACGGCACGTCCGAGACGGCCTCGCCCCCGCCGGCCAGCTTGATGCGGGTCTGTGCACCTGTCTCGGAAATCCTGCCCGGCAGCAGGTTCATGGCAGGCGAGCCTATGAACTGTGCAACGAACTCGTTTTCCGGCCGTTCGTAGAGCTGCAGCGGCGTGCCAACCTGGGCAATTCCGCCACCGGCCAGGACCACGATGCGCGACGCGAGCGTCATGGCTTCGACCTGGTCATGCGTGACGTAGATCATCGTCGATTCCGGCATCGACTCCTTCAGCTGCGCGATTTCGATCCGGGTTGCCACGCGCAGCGCGGCGTCAAGGTTCGAGAGCGGCTCGTCGAAGAGATAGACCTTCGGGTCGCGCACGATCGAGCGGCCGATCGCGACCCGCTGACGCTGGCCCCCGGAAAGCGCCTTCGGAAGCCGTTCCAGCAAATTGTGCAGCTGCAGGGTCCTTGCGGCGGCCTCTACCCGTTCGTCTATTTCTTCGCGGCCCATCTTCGCGATCTTCAGGGCGCACGACATGTTGTCGCGCACCGTCATGGTAGGATAGAGGGCGTATGACTGGAAGACCATGGCAATGCCGCGCTCCGCGGGTGGCACGTCGTTCACCACCATGCCGTCGATCTCGAGCGTGCCGCCGGAGATCTTCTCAAGGCCGGCAATCATGCGGAGAAGAGTCGACTTGCCGCATCCTGACGGTCCGACGAACACGATCAACTCGCCGGTTTCGATGTTCAGGTTGATGTCCTGAAGGACGTCGACGGTGCCGTAGGACTTGGCGACATCCGAAAGTACAAGATTGGCCATGCCGATTCTCCCTCAGCTCGCTTCCTTGAAGGTTGCCTGCCACGGCGGCAGGATTGTGCCGTCACCGGCGTCAAATGGTGCGTCGTGATCCGTTGTCCATGCACCGGCAGGCAGGACCACCTCGCGCGCCTGCCCCGAAAGGTTGAATGCCGTGAAGAGGCGCTGCCTGCCGCAGGTCCGAATTGCAGAGAGAAAGCACTCATCCGCCTCGACGACATCGAATGTGCCCTTGACGAGTTCCGGGCGCGAGGCGCGATAGGCAATCATCCGGCGGTAGAAGTTCAGCATCGAATCCGGATCTCGCTCCTGCGCATCGACCGCTTTTGACGCATGTTCCTCCGCAACGGGCAGCCAAGGCTTGGCGTCGCTGAAGCCGCCGTGCTGAAGATTCGCGTGCCAGACCATCGGCGTCCGGCAACCGTCGCGCCCCTTGAAGGCTGGCCAGAAGCGAATGCCATATGGATCATGGAGATCCTCGAAGGCAATGTCTGCCTCGTTCAAGCCCAGTTCCTCGCCCTGGTACAGGCAGACCGATCCTCGCATCGAAAGCAGCACCGCAAGATATGTCCGATGCGCTTCCGGCGAAAGCGACCAGCGCGTCGTATGGCGCACCACGTCGTGGTTCGAGAACGCCCAGCAGG
>VYCX01000263.1:2818-15917 GCA_009843725.1 Boseongicola sp. SB0675_bin_26 | reverse complement strand
ACGAAGCCTTCGGGCTTCGCGTCGTACTGGCCGTATATGTTGCCCATGAGCTCCGACATGACGTTCTTGTGGTACCATGGCGGACGGAACGTGTCCTCCGCTACCAGCCAGCGCTCGCGGAACAGCACGAAGTCGATGTTTGCAACCCCTTCCACGCCGGAAGGTGCCGTCAGCACGGTGAAGATCGACGGGTCCGGGTGATCGAAGAGCACCGCCCCCACCGGACAATAGGTCTTCATGTCATACTTGCAGGGCGCATAGTTGCCGTGCCACGCCACGATGTCGAGCGGGCTGTGCCCGATCTCGGTCGCATGAAACTGCCCGCACCACTTGATCACGACCCGCGAGGGCGCATCGCGGTCCTCGAAGGCCGCGATCGGCGTCTTGAAGTCGCGCGGATTCGCGAGGCAGTTCGCCCCGATCGGCCCGCGCCCGGGCAAGGCGAACTTCTGCCCGTAGTTTTCGCACACGAATCCGCGGGCCGGACCTTCGAGCACCTCGACCCGGTAGACAAGCCCGCGCGGCAGAATCGCGATCTCCTGCGGCTCGACGTCGATCACGCCGAGCTCCGTCGCGAATCGCAATCGGCCACGCTGCGGCACGACAAGAAGCTCGCTGTCAGCCGAATAGAAGTACTCGTCCCCCATTGAACGTGTCGCCAGATAGACATGCGCCGCCATGCCCACCTGCGTGTTCACGTCCCCTGCAGTCGTCATCGTGCGCATGCCGGTCAGCCAGGTCAGGTCCTCCTCGCCCGCTGGCACGGGATCCCAGCGATACTGGCCAAGCGAGGTGACATCCTCGACCACGTTTGGGGCGCTCTTCCAGTACGGCAGCTCGATCCTGTCGAACCGGCCAACATGACGCACCGAGGGCCGAATGCGGTAGCACCATGTCCGCTCGGGCCCAGGTGCCGTGAATGCCGTGCCGGAGAGCTGCTCGGCATAAAGCCCGTAGTTCACCAGCTGCGGCGAGTTCATGCCTTGGGGCAACGCACCTGGCAGCGCCTCGGTTTCGAAGTCGTTGCCGAAGCCCGGCATGTAGCCAGGCACGGTTCCGGCCGGGGTCTCGGCCTGTCTCAGGTTCAGGGGTGCAAGTGCATCATCCATTGCATCGCTCCTTCCATGCCGCCACAACTATTGGTTGTGAATGTAACTAACAAGCCTTGGAAAGGGTCCCATGCATCGCGATTCCGAATTCGATCCCCAGGATTTCCTGCCCTACCTGCTCAACCAGGCCGCCGAAACCCTGAGCCTTGAGTTCCAGAGGCATTACCGAGGCCAGTACGGGATGCTTCGAACCGAGTGGCGGGTGCTGTTTCATCTCGGCTGCTACGGCGAGATGACGGCCAAGGACATCTGCGTCCGCGCCCGTCTCCACAAGACCAAGGTGAGCCGCGCCGTCGCCGCCTTGCAAACAAGGCGCTTTCTGACCCGACGCGAACTGGAGCGGGACCGCCGCCATGCAGTGCTGCAGCTGACCGCGCTGGGACAAAAGGTCTTCGCCGACCTCTCCCGTGCCGCCCATGCATTCGACTTGAAGGCACGTGCCGCCATGACACCTGACGAGGCCGAGATCCTGCATCGTTGCCTGATCCGGATTGCCGGGTTCGAAACGGCGCAGCGAACGGGCTGAACCCTGCGGGGTCGCGCAGAGGTTCCCCAGGTTCACGCGTCGCCGAGTCGTGCGTCCAGTCCCGCGAACTCCAGGTCAGCGACGCTCCGAGAGAAGGGGCCGAATCGCATCGTATATGCGCTGCGACGCGCCTCGGTGACTTGCGTGAAACGCCTCAGCCTTCTCCAGCGAAGTTTGACCGACGGCCGCTCGAACCGCTTCGGGCAAATCCTCCGGCGCATGGCAGACCGTCAGCATGCCTGCCGCCTCAGCTTCGACTGCCGGGAACTCGATGGTCCCGACACTCGGCCCGGTGATTACCGGCTTTCCAAGCGCCAACGGCTCAATGACGTTATGCGCGCCACGTGGGCCAAAGCCGCCGCCCACTATGACCGCGTCTGCCGACGCGAGGTAGAATGTCATTTCTCCGAGCGAGTCTCCGACCAGGATCCGCGCGCTGCCGGGTTCCGAAAGGGGATTCAAGCCCTTGTCGAAGAGCTGGCTGCGCCATGCTATCTCGAATCCCGCCGACTGCAGGAATTCGCCCGACGCCCGGAACCGTTCCGGCGCCCGCGGAACCCATATCACGAAAGGCGGATCAGAGCCTGAGAAGAGATCGGCAAGCGCCTGCACGTAGACATCCTCCTCGCCCTCCACGACGCTTGCGATGGCAATGACCGTCTTGCATTGAAGACTGGCGCCGAATGCCTCGCCTGCCTGGATCTGCGTCTCGGGCGGCACGATGTCGAACCTCGTCTCCCCCGCAACCCGCACGTCGGATGCCCCAAGCGCCCGAAACCGCCCGGCCTGGGTCTCGGACTTTGCGAATACCGAGGCCAGGCGCGCCACGGGATGACCAAACAGCGACGCAAGACGCCTTGCCTTCGGCCAGCTGCCCGCAGGTATCTGCGCATTCACAAGCGCCAGCGGAACACCCGCCTCGCGCGCCGCTTCGATCATCCAGGGCCAGAACTCCATTTCGACCACAAGACCGACCCTTGGCGCGTAGGAGGCAAAGAACCGCCGCCAGTAGTCAGGGCGATCAATGGGCAAGAAGCGCGCAGCCAACTGGCCAGTGGCGATTTCGTCCGCGAACGTCCGTTCCACCCTGTTCCGCGCCGCCGGCGTGGCATGCGTCGTCAGGACACGATGCCCGTCCTGAAGTGCCAGCCGCACGAGGGGCCCAGCGGAATTGATCTCGCCAAGGGACACTGCGTGCAGCCACAGATCGGCCGCGAATGGCGCTCCCTCCCCCTTCCGTTCATCGAGATGGAGGCCGTATCCGGCATCGCCCCGGGCCCGCTTTCGGAAGTACCGCCAAACAACCGGGGTCAGCACCCGGAAAACGCATGCATAAAGGAAGAGAAAGATCCGATAGCGAAGCCCTGCAGGTTCCGACAAACTGAGAGCATTCATGACACAATCGAACCCTCGACGTTTGGTCTGCGGGACGGTCTTTCCGTTTTGTGGAAATACGTCAGGGATGAATGGCCTGCAAGGGCGTCGCCGGCGGCTGCTTACAGGCAACCCTTCGGCGCAGTGGCCGGAAAATTCATCAAGGTTGTGACATCTTTTTCTTGGCAGACTTGACGCCTCAGGCGGCTTCTGCACGCCGCAACATCGGCGGCCAGCAGAGACCCACTGCCGACCGGCGCCAAGTCACCCGGACATGCGCGTTCTCGTGCAGGGCGGCACTCGAGATTTCCTGGGCTTCATTGCCGGGCCAGGAGACGTTTGGCATTTTGCCTCCAGCGGCGTATGTCGTCCCGACCTGCCCGCCTTCTGCGGGAAGCCCGTAGCAGTCCGATGCCCTGACGCACCGGAAGCCCGCATTGAGAATTGGGAAGTGATCACCTGTGTTTTCCGTGAACGAAATTGAAGCCGCACATCGGCTCGTGACACGTGCAGTGTCCCCCACCCCGCAATATGCCTGGCCGCAGCTGGGCGAACGCGCTGGTGCGGAAGTCTGGGTCAAGCACGAGAACCATACACCAACCGGATCCTTCAAGGTGCGCGGCGCATGCACCTTCATAGACTGGCTTGTCCGCACCCGGCCCGAAAGCCCGGGGATCATCACGGCAACCCGCGGCAACCATGGACAAGGCCAGGCGCGCGCCGCCACGGCGGCCGGCCGTCGCGCGGTGATCTACATGCCGCATGGCAACTCGGTCGAAAAGAACGCGGCCATGAAGTCCTTCGGCGCCGAACTCGTGGAATTCGGCCACGATTTCGACGAGGCGAAGGAAGAGGTGCTCAGGGTCGCCGAACGGGAGGGGCTGACCTTTGTGCCGCCCTTTCACAAGGAGCTGGTCCGTGGCGTCTCCACTTATGCCTACGAACTTCTGACCGCCGTTCCAGATCTTGACACGCTCTACGTTCCGGTCGGCTGCGGCTCGGGAATCTGCGGCTGCATTGCTGCCCGCGACGCCCTTGGGCGCGACACGAAAGTCGTGGGTGTCGTCAGCGAGCACGCACAGACCGTCAAGCTCTCGGTCGAAGCCGGCCGCCCGGTGGAGACCAATTCCGCACGGACCTTCGCCGACGGGATGGCGGTTCGTGTCCCCGTCGAGGATGCGCTTGCGATCTACGGCGCAGGCGCGGAGCGCATCGTCACCGTCAGCGAAGCGCAGATCGCCGAGGCGATTCGCATCCTCTATCGCGACATCCACAATCTCGCTGAGGGCGCGGGGGCGGCGGCGCTGGCGGCGTTGCTCAACGAAAGGGATCGAATGGCGGGACGCAAGGTCGCCGTCATCCTGACCGGCGGCAACATTGACACGGACTGGTTTCTGACGGTCATGTCGGGAGGCGTCCCGGCTCCGTAGCGACAATGCGCCGGATGTGCCCGTTGCAGGCATCCGCATGCAGCCTTGAATCAAGGTGGGAGGGCTTCGGCGGCTGCGCCGCCGGACTTGGCGAGCACTGACGACGCGGCAAATTGCGCAGCGACCGGGAGAGCGTCGCGCTGAATTTCTGAAGTGCCAAGCTGGCTACTCCTCGTCGCCGCTTTCCTCTTCGGCCTCTTCGGAATCGGCCTCTTCGCCTTCTGGCTCCTCGCCTTCCTCTTCTTCGTCGGCAGCACCGGCAAGTCCGGACGGCGCGGCAATGTTGGCAATCACGAAATCGCGGTCAATTGTAGGCTTGGCGCCGTCGGGCAGCACCACGCTCGAGATCGTGACCGTGTCGCCAATCTCGAGCCCTTCGACATCGATCGTTATGCTCTCGGGGATTTCGCTGGCGGTCACGATCAGCTCGACTTCGGGCCTCACCATCACCAGCAGCCCGCCCTGCTTGATGCCTGGACAGTTGTCCTGGCCCACGACATCGACAGCGATGAACAGGTTGATCTTGGACGTTCGCTTGAGGCGCATGAAATCGACATGGATCGGAAGGTCCCGCACCACGTCGCGCTGCACACTGCGACAGATGACGCGGACGTCGTCCTGACCATCGACCTGGAGGTTGAAGAGCGTCGAGAGAAAGCGACCTTCCTTCAACTTCTTGAAGAGCATGTTGTAGGGAATGTTGACCGGAAGCGGATCAACGCCGCCGCCGTAGACAACGCCTGGCACGAGGCCCTCTCTGCGAGCTTGACGGGCGGCCCCCTTGCCTGTCCCCGTCCGTGCCAAGGCGTGAAGATCAGGGATCTCGCCAGCCATGGGAATTCTCCAAATTGCAACGCAGGGCGGCCTCCAAGGGTGTCCGCCCCGCAAGAAGCCGCGCATATAGCGGGCAATCGAATGGGTGTGAAGCGGTTTCTTGCAGAATTGCGGAATTGCGGTGCGGCTAGACACTCGCCGATGCCAATGGCAAGATTGAGGCAAGACATGAGGAAGTTGGGAAGCGCGTCAGCTCGAAACTTCCGTGGCGCTTCAGCGTGACGGCGGGCAGTGTCGCGTCATGTTCCTGTCGATTGAACGTCGCCTGATGCCGTCGCGGGCGAAGCGTTCCCGGCTTGCGGAACCGGTCGGCGCAGCGTGGCCGGTTGCGACGTGAGCGCGCGCGGAAAGGCCGGATTTGGGGAATTCAAGCTGATGCACAGCCGGAAATTGAGGCGCGCCCATTGCGCACGCAGACAGTGTGCACTAGGAAACAGCCCTGTCGTGGAGAGAATGCGGGTGGGATTTCTGATGAAGATCCGGCTTTGGTTGGTGCTTTGGGCGTTGATGTTCGCCCTGACGGGAACTTCGGCCTGGTCTGGCCCTCTTTCGCCGGAAATGCGTGTCGTGGCGTCACGCGACCGGGATTTCATCGAACGGTCCGGCGCCCAGACCATCGAGGAACTGCTCGACACCGGCATCGTCCGCTACTTCTACACCGGAGGCCAGACCTTGCTGGTCCTGGTCGATGGAAGGCCTTACTGCGACAGCAACTGCGACCTGGACACCTTGCCGCTTTCGGCAGTCGAACGAATCGAGCTTCTGAGCGGAGATGGCCTGGGCGAGTTTGGCGGCGCCGCGGTGAACGGCGCGATCAATGTCGTGATGCGGAAGGACGTTGACGGCTTCGAGACGCGGGCGGTCACGCGGATGCCGGGCAAGAAAGGCGGCAACAGTTGGCAAGGCGGCGTCTTCTGGGGCGGCCCCATTGGGGACAGTGGCGGGCACATGACCGTCGGTGTCGATGTTCTCAGGCGTCAGGAAATCCCGGCACGCAGCCGGGAGTTCAGCCGCTCCGTCTGGCAGGAGGGCGGTTCGTTCGAGGAATCCAGCAATGTCAGTGTCGGCGGCAACACCGTCTGGGTGGTGCAGCGTGACGAGGCCGGGGAGTTCGAGGGCATAAGGACGGTTGCGCTGGGAGACTGCGACCCGGAAAAGGGCTACGCCGGTCCGCTCCGCAATCCGCCAGGCGCCGGACATGACGGCGACACGGGTTGCGGTTTCGCGTATGGCGACATCATGTGGAACACTGCCGAATTCGAACAGCGAACAGCGATCGTGAACCTGAACCGGCCGCTCGACGACCGGACCGATCTCCATCTGTATGCGAACTTCGGACAGGGTGAAGGGGCGTTCCGCTTTGCGCCCTCCGTCGGCGTATTCAGCTTCGATCCCACACCGCGCGTACTGGACGAGATCAACAGTGCTGCCGGCTCGATGATCGCGGACAATGATGATCACTTCGCCATCGGGCATCGGTTTGTCGGCCACGGAAACCGTGACTGGCACTGGGGCTACGATGAATTTGACATCGTCGCGGGAATTGAAGGGCGACTGACAGAGAATCTCGGATACGAGGCGTCCATCGACGCCTACCGTCTTGACTATTCC
Source organism: Boseongicola sp. SB0675_bin_26 (assembly GCA_009843725.1). GTDB lineage: Bacteria > Pseudomonadota > Alphaproteobacteria > Rhodobacterales > Rhodobacteraceae > JAJEFO01. Next base: position 9,033 of record VYCX01000263.1, on the reverse strand, counting down.
CTTGTCGGAAACACCTTCGTCCATGCCGGCAGGATCAGGGAGGAAATTGCAGAGGGAAACTACGACGTGATTGACCCGACCTCGCCGATCAACCCGGAGACTCATCAGCAGGCCATAGAACGCACCAGCCTGCAGGAGGAGGTCGACGCCGGCATAGAGGGCCTTGGAGCCAGGATTGCGCTGGAGGGGCAGACGTTCGCAATTGACGACCGCAAGGTGGCCTGGATCGCCGGCCTTGACATGGGCACGGCCAAGACGCACGCGATCCTGCGCTTCCGTGACAACGAGGGCATGACCCACGACGTGACCAGCGTGCTCGGCTCCGGAGGAGTCAGCTACAAGGGAGAGCGCAAGGGCGTCGGTGTGTTCGGGGACATGTCAGTTCCGCTGACCGGGAGAACGGATTTCAGGTTCGCGGCCCGCGGGGACGAGTACGACGACGTGGGCGGGCTGCAGTCGTTCCGCGTTGCAGCAGAACATCGCCCGACCGATGTCGTCACGTTGCGCAGTTCCTGGGGTGCGGGAGACAGGGCTCCCTCAATGCATCACTTGCATAGCACCGCATCGCAGGACCACCCCTACATCCAGTGCGACCCCGGTCCCGGCGCCCCACCCCGCGACTGCCCTGCACCCAACCCGAGACAGGTGACGCGGGAGACCAGGGGCAACCCGCAGCTTGAACCCTCCGAAGTCGAAAGGTTTGCCGTCGGCGCCGAGTTCCGCAAGCATCCGTTCTTCCTGGACGTGGAGTGGTATCGGCTGTCGCGCGCTGGCCTGCCAGGGCTGCGCAATCCGAACTGGGCCATGCAGAACCTGGCTGAGTGCACAGACGGCCAGCAGTCGAACTGCATTGAACGTGTCGGCGGCGACATCACCATCCACGACAGCTTTGCCAACATCAGGGACACCGAGATTTCCGGCATCACGACCCGGTACCGTGCAGACTTCGAAACGGACTGGGGCGAAATCGGACTAAGCGGTGCGTGGCGGCACGTTACCGATGCCGAACTGCGCATCGAAGGCAACGAGGACCGGTACGCCACTTCCAGGAACATGGCCCGCATCAGGTTCGAGGCCCGGCGCCGCAACCTGACAGCAACCTGGACGGTGAACTACCGCGCCGGCTTCAGGAACCAGGCGGACACCGGCAACTTCGACGACTGGACCGGACACGACGTGGCGCTGGACTGGAACGAGCCTCTGGGGCTTGAAGGCGCGCGGATAACGACCGGCGTCTTCAACCTCACCGACGCCGGTCTGACGGTGGACACCGCCAATCCCAGCAGCGTTGACGGGCCCGAGGCTGCCGGTTGGGGGCGCACGTTCTTCCTGACGCTGAACAAGAGCTTCTGATGAGAGACCGGCCACGCTTTCAAGACCTGGTTGCGTCAGCCAGTCCGTGCAGATGCCGCAGGCCGAGGGAACACGCATGCATGTGGCGCCGTGCCGGACCGCGGCCGACCGCGCCCGGACCGGCTTGACGATGAGGCCGCACCGATCCGACAGAGCGCATTTCGGACGGCCGACTGGCCGACTTCTTGCCGACGTCCAGACAAGGAAGACCCCATGAGCACAGAATCCTTCAAGATGACACGCGAATTCGGCGCATCCAGGGACCTGGTTTGGCGCACATTGACCGAGGCAGGCTTGGTTCAGCGCTGGTACGGGCCGGGAGTTGAAACCGTGATCCACGAATTCGAGGTCAAGCCCGGCGGCCTCTGGCTGAACGAAATGAAGATGGGCGAACGCTCAATGAACCAGCGGATGGAATTCACCGAGGTGAGCCCGACCGACCGGCTGGTCTTCCTGATGTCGAACGCGGACGAGAACTGGGAAGTCACGGCCAACCCAATGATGCCGGACTGGCCGCAGACGCTCCTGACCACAGTGACCTTGGAGGACCGGGACGGTGGCACCTTGCTGACGCTGGGCTGGGACCCGCATGAGGCCACCGATGCGGAAAGGGCCGCCTTTGCCGCCGCTGCATCCGACTTCAACAAGGGTTGGGGTGCCGGAATGGACATAATTGACGAGATCCTCGCCGAGTTGTCCTGACGACTTGCGCCGAGGCGGAAACCTCGATCCCGGGCCGTCGTCTGGTGCGGACCGGCGGGGCCGCACAGCGTGCCCCGGTTGCGGCAGGTTCGCAATTTCCCGAAGCTTCGCGGAAGCGGCAAGGAATCGAAGCCCGGCACCGATTCCCGTCCCCGGGGCCCGCTCAGCCAACGCCGTCGGAATACCCTTCAGGCACGAGAAGGATGTCCCGGTCCACATCAGCGATTTCCCGACGCCCGCATAGCGCCATCGAGACATCAAGTTCCTTCTTGATGACATCGAGCGCGGCGATCACGCCGGCCTCGCCCATGGCCCCAAGGCCATACACGAACGAGCGTCCGATCATGGCTCCCTTTGCGCCAAGTGCCACCGCCTTCAGCACGTCCTGACCGCTCCGAATTCCGCCATCAAGCCAGACTTCGGCACTGTCACCGACTGCCCTGACGATTGGCTCAAGCATCCGGATCGACGAGAGCGCCCCGTCGAGCTGGCGTCCGCCGTGGTTCGAGACGACTATCGCGTCGGCACCCAGTTCCACAGCCCTGATGGCATCCTCCTCGTCGAGGATGCCTTTCAAGATCACCTTGCCGCCCCACATGTCCATCAACTCCTTGATCCGGTCCCAATTCAGGGACGGATCAAACGCCTCGGCGGTCCATGACGAGAGTGATGTCGGGTCGGTCACCCCTTCTGCATGGCCGACGATATTGCCGAAGGAACGACGGTTCGTTCCAAGCATCTCCAGTCCCCAGCGCACCTTTGTCATCATGTTCGCAATTGACGCCAACGTAAGCTTCGGTGGGGCCGAAAGGCCGTTCTTGATGTCCTTGTGGCGTTGCCCGAGGACCTGCAGGTCGACCGTGATGACAAGTGCGGTGCAGCCCGCGGCCCGTGCACGCGCAATTAGACGTGACATGAAGTCATTGTCCTTGAGCGTATAGACCTGGAACCAGAAGGGCCTGTCGGTGTTCGCTGCCAAGTCCTCGATCGAGCAGATCGACATGGTCGACAGGCAAAACGGCACGCCTGCCCTTTCGGCCGCGCGTGCCGCCTTGATTTCGCCATCTGCGCATTGCATGCCCAAGAGCCCGACAGGCGCCAAGGCCACGGGCATCGCCACGTCCTCGCCGATCAACCGGGTCGCGACCGATCGATTGGCCAGATCGACCGCGATCCGTTGGCGGAGACGGATCTTGCTGAAGTCACTGGTGTTTTCGCGAAATGTCTGTTCGCTCCACGACCCGCTTTCGGTGTAGTCATAGAACATCCTCGGCACACGGCGACGATACATGCGCTTCAGGTCTGCGATTTCCGTGATGACTGGCATGGGCGCGCACTCCCCTGAACTTGAATGGCCGTGCTATCAACTCCGACAATGATCGACAACCAGCGCCAGCCTTCTGTAACAGTAGTTGCCATCAAGGCGGCGGGCGACATCAGCAGGAGCCGGCTCGACGAAAGGCAAGGCGGTGGCATTGGTGCTGAGCGACGAGGAGCGCGAATTCCTCGAGGCGCATGTCCGCACAAGGCGCCGAGGTCGCTGTCCGACCGCTGCAGGATCGTCCTGCCCTGCGCCGAGGGGCTCCGAAGCAGGGAGGTCGCGGAGCGGACCCGGGTGCACGCGCGCACGGTCGGAAAGTGGCGCAGTCGGTTCGCCGAGAGACGCATCGAGGGCCTCTCGGACGAGCGCAGGTCCGGCCGGCCTCGCACCGTGACGGACGACAAGGTGGCGGAGGCGGGCGGGCGGACACTGAACACGATGCCGAAGGACGCGACGCACTGGCCGGTCCGGAGCATGGCCGGGAGGACAGGCGTGTCGCGCACGACGGTGCACCGAACCTGGTCGGCGTTCAGCCTGAAGCCGCACCGGAGCGAGACGTTCAGGCTGTCGACGGATGCGCTGTTCGTCGACAAGGAGCAGGACATCGTGGGGCCCTGCATGGCCCCGCCGGACCGCGCGGTCGTCCTGCGCGTGGACGAGAAGTTGCAGTAACGGGAACATTCCCGTTACTGCAACTTCCGTGGCACCGACTCGGGCTTCCGGCACCGCTTCCTGCTCCGGGCAGCGAGGCCCGAGCGCTTCCCTTTCATGCGCCCAGAGAAGACAAGGCTGCTATCAAGGCATTCGCCGCTGATCCATCGCAGCAACCTCCGCCTCCCAGTCACTCGCAGACGCTCCGTGTTCCAACGCCGCCTCCATCAACTCCGCCTGGCTCCTCGGTATGAGGCCCCCTACAGGCGGGTCGCGATCCAGGTTCGTCGGGAACGAGTAGCCCTCGGCTGAGGCGGCAATGGCGTTTTGGACTTCCCTCCACGTCAGCGATCCGGACGCGCGAGCCTCTGCCATCACGGGATAGAGCGCCACGGACATTGCCGAGCGGTTCACGGCTTCGATCGACCGCCCGAACGCGGACCCGATCTGCAGGAGGTTCGCCATCCGTCGAATGTCCCGAGACCGGTTCGTGCCGGCAGCGTGCATGACCGCCGGGTTGAAGAACAGGAGATCGCCTTTCTCAAGCGGCAGTTGGACATGAGCCTTGGCGAAAAACTCCTGAAACTCCTTCCGCCCGAAGGCCACGTATCCCTCGGTGAAGCGCTGCGAATAAGGCAGGAGCATCGTCGGGCCGCTCTCCACCGGCATGTCGCAATGCGCAATCGCTCCCTGGAGCGTCAGATGGGGGGAAAGCTCGTGCGCCTGAATCGGATAGGTCGCCAGCTGATCAGCGTTCATGAAGCCCAAATGATAGTCCCGGTGCGCCGTCTGCGCCGCACCGCCGGGATTCACCCGGTTGACCTGCGCGGTCAGCTGATAGCCCCGCCCCAGCCATGCCCGGGCCGCAAGCGCGATCGCGTCCGAGGCGTAGTAGCGCAGGAAGTTCGCCGGGCTGGCCTGGCAGTGCTTTTGCGCCGCGTTCCAGACCCGATCATTCGCGCCGGGCCTTGCAAAGTGATCCCCACCGCCTGTGCCGCTGGCCTGTTCGTCATCAATGATCCGCTCAAATATCTCAGTGGCCTCATCCACGATGCCGGTGTTCGCCATGCCGCCTCGGATGACGATTATGCCCGGGCCAGAGTCAAGGACGGCGTTCCATTCGGACATGAAGTCGATGGCCAACGCGGAATCGGCCGCCGCCGCCCGCACGCGCGACCCTTCATAGACCGGCACGTTTCTCTCGACCGCCTCCGCCTTGGGCCAGTCGGCGAGTTCTGTCGCTTCCGACACTTCCGTGCAGAACCTCCCGAATGACCCTGCCTCTTCGTCGAGCCATACCCGCCCCCGAAGATCTGCCGACATTGTCTCGTCGTCCATGGGTTCGTCTCCCTGTGATTGGTGCCAGAATATATGCCGACGACCAGCGAACAAGGCGCTACGAGGCAGGAGTGACCAGCGCTGCCCTTGCTGATGGAGTCACGTTGGCCCGTGGAGGTTTCCGCATCCGTCTTCGCGCGCCGAGGGTTCCGGCGCGGTCCGATTCCAGGTCCGGCCACGTCGGAACGGGCACGCCCTTGCACCTTCAAGTCATGAGGAGCCTCAGGCCCTTGGTCACGTCCGTCCTGACGGCCACGCGCAGCGCCGCCTCCTCCCTGTTGCGCAGCGCTGCCAGTATCAGGCGATGGCTGTCCGGTGGCCTCCCCTGCCTCATGCGGCCATACAGCTTGCGCATCGTCGGTCCAAGCTGAAGCCACACCGTTTCAACCAGGGCCAGCATCGCCGGCGCCTGGGCACGCAGGTAGAGGGTCCGGTGAAACTCCAGGTTCGTGCGAATGTAGGCGACGGCATCACCCCGCCTGATCGCCTCTGCAACCGTGCTGTTGATCGCAGCCAGACGTTCGATCAGGGCCAGGTGCGCACGCGGCAGCGCCCGGACGGCCAGTTCGGTTTCCAAGAGGCCGCGGAGGGACGCTAATTCCTCGATCCGGTCGTTGGCGAGTTCAGGAGTCGAGATGCGCCCCGACACGGACATCGTCAGGGCGCCTTCCGCCACAAGGCGGCGTGCCGCCTCGCGCGCAGGCGTCATTGACGTTCCGAATTCCTGTCCGATGCCCCGCAACGTCAGCGCTGACCCCGGCACCAATTCACCGTGCATGATCCGAGACCTGAGGGTCCGGTAGACCCGCTCATGGGCGGAAATCGGTGGTTCACTCGGCCTCGCCTGCAT
>VYCX01000263.1:0-2808 GCA_009843725.1 Boseongicola sp. SB0675_bin_26 | reverse complement strand
CGCCTGCATTCCAGATTGTGATCACAATGGAGGTGTCGCGTCAATCGCCGGGACTGAACCGATACCGGTGCAGGCCAGCGCCTTCCCGCCTCAACCAGTTGCGAGAGACCTGGTACTTGGGACAGATTGCACTGACCACGCTCCAAAAGGCGCGCGAGTGGTCCATATGCCTGAGATGCGCGACTTCGTGGGCGGCGACATAGTCGAGCACGCCTGGCGGCGCCAGGATCAGGCGCCACGAGAACATCAGGTTGCCTTCCGCGGAGCACGAGCCCCAACGGGAACGCGTGTCCTTGAGCGTCAACCGCCGGAAATCCCGGCCGACCGCGCAGGAATGTCTTTGCGCTGCGGCGGTCAGCCGCTCGCTCGCGAGGTCTTTGAGAAGCGCCATCACTGCATGGGCAGCATTATGTGCAGGGGCCACGATTGCGCCGTCCGAAAACCTCGCGGTCGAGACGGATCCCGACACAACCATGCACGACTTGCCTTCGACCGGAATCTCCACGCCGACATCAACCAGCGTCGGGCACGGGCGTCCTTCGACCGCACTCGCAATCCACTTGGCCTTCCTTTCGGCAAAGTCCTGGTCAGCGCGCAGGTTCATTCCTGCCGGCATCGTCAGGGTCACCCGACCATCCAGGTTCGACACCCTCAGCCTCAAGCGGCGTGCTCGGGCGGACCTCCGAACATCGATCCGCGTGCCGGGCAGCGATTCCAGTCTCAAGTGTGTCATTGCTTACTGCCCGTTCGCGGCCCTGCCCGCAACCTGGCGCCACGATGCCATGACAGGTTTGCCCGAACAATGCGAAGTCGTCACGGCATGGCGCGCTGGTCGACAAGGGCCTCCCGCAGTCCCCCGTGCGCCAACCCGCTTCCGGCCTGTCCCGACTCCTTGTGGCGCAGTGTCCAGTGGTGCGGCAAGAAAGAAACGGGAGTTCAGGTGGTCGGACGGCCGCGCCGCAGGAGAACAGAGGTTCCGATGCGGCACTGATATATCGGAATCAGCATGGGTTACGGACGAACTTGATATTTTACGAACCGCCTCCGCATTCGACAAAATGCCGAAGCAATTTTTAGGGAATCCGATCCCATTGACGGACTGCCATATCCAACCGATCCGCCCGTTTCCTGCCGGACAACCGTGGGACAAGACGCAGGACTGGAGAGTGGTGTGTCCTCGTTTCGGCGGAAGTCGCAGTGTTGGAAGACCATCAAGAAATTCTCCCGGGGCGGGTTGACAGGCAGGGTGGAGGCGGCTCCGCCGCTTTGACAGCCAGCCAGTTCGGCTTAATTCAGTGCAACCTGGGCACTGCGCTTGGGGCCTTGCTGTTGCTGATGATCCTTACGTTGGCATCGCTTCCCGCGACGGCCGTGCCTGCCAACTGCTTCTCCATCACAAGTCTTACGATTGAGAAAGAGCCGAATCCAACCAGCCCGGCCGGTTCCTTCAGAGTAACCGTATTGCCCAGCGGCGCCATTGCTGGACACGGCTTATGCACCGAATCAGCCCGGAATGCGCTGGACTGGGTGCTGCGAGTGCGCCGGCTGGGCGTTCGGGGCGCCGAATGGGTGAGGGTCACTCATATTTGGAGTGGCCTGACCATCAGGGATGTAGATGAGGTTTTCTGGTTCCAGGGCGTGGACGGGGCCGAGTACGAGTTTCAGGCCGACTTTCTTGGGTCCGCGTCGAGAGGTTGGACGACCTCGTACAGGTCGTGTGACACGGATTGCCCGGAAGTGCCTGACAACCCTCCGGTCTTTGCCGGCCCTGCGGCGTTCGACATGTCGGAGAACGAGACCGAGGCGGCGACGCTGCAGGCGAGCGATCCGGACACGGAGGACAGCGTCACCGGCTATGAAGTGAGCGGCGGTTCGGACGCCGCGAAATTCGGCGTCACGAACGACGGCGTGTTGACGTTCGAAGTCGCGCCGGACCATGAGAAACCCGCCGACGAGGCGAGTGTGTCCCCGCCGAATGACGCGAAGAACAACGAATACATAGTTGCGGTCACGGTGACGAGCGGGACGGGCGAGTGGGCGCGGAGCGCCGCCCGGACTTTCACGGTGACGGTGACGAACGTGGCCGAGCCTCCGGGCGTTCCGGCTCCGACGGTCACGGGAACGACCGCCGACAGCCTGACGGTGGCCTGGGAGGAACCTTCGAACACGGGTCCGGCGATCACCGACTACGACGTGCGTCACCGGGCCGGGAGCAGCGGCGACTTCGACCCCTGGACCCATGACGGGACGGCGACGACGGCGACGATCACCGGGCTGACGCCGGACACCGGCTATGAGGTGCAGGTACTGGCGAAGAACGACGAGGGGTCGAGCGCGTGGTCAGCCTCGGTCACGGGGTCGACGTTGCCCGTCGGCGTCCTCACGTTGCCGGCAGTGACCGTGACGCCCAACGCGACGCCGGTAACGGAGAGATCCGACGCCGTGTTCACGGTTGCGTCATCGAATCCGGCGCCGGAGAGCGGTCTCGAGGTGACCCTGACGGTCGCCGATGCGACCGGTGGCAGCGATTTCCTCGCGGCGGCTGCCGAGGGCGGGAAGACGGTGACCATTCCCGCCGGCCAGACCACGGCGGAGTTCAGCGTCGCCACGGTCGACGACGCCACGGACGAACCGGACGGCGACGTGACCCTCACGGTCGGGACGGGCACCGGCTACACCGTCGGCACCCCGTCCTCGGCCAAGGTGAGGGTCAACGACGACGATCCGCCCGCCGCCACGATCACGGCCGGCACCTCGCCCGTCACCGAGGGCACCGCGGCCAGCTTCACCGTCAAGCTCTCGACCCCG
>VYCX01000052.1:8961-15991 GCA_009843725.1 Boseongicola sp. SB0675_bin_26 | reverse complement strand
GGCCAATCGGAACCTGGCTTCTCCTGTTGCCCTGCTGGTGGGGACTTGGCGCGGCATCGCTGCATCAGGGAACGCAGATCCTGGAGCATGTCTGGATCGGAATCGGGTGTGCCGCTGGCGCATGGTTGATGCGGGGGGCCGGATGCACGTGGAACGACATCGCGGACCGCAAGTTCGATGCCGAGGTGGAGCGCACCCGTTCGCGGCCAATTCCTTCGGGACAGATCTCCGTGAATCGGGCGGCAGCCTGGATGGCGGTGCAGGCGCTGGTGGCGTTGCTTGTCCTTCTGACATTCGGGAATGCGGCCGTCCTTCTGGGTCTCGCGTCCGTGGTCCTGGTGGTGATCTATCCGTTTGCCAAGCGGTTCACCTGGTGGCCTCAGGTGTTTCTGGGACTCGCCTTCAATTGGGGCGCGCTCCTGGCGTGGGCGGCGGCAACGGGCACGCTTGCCTGGCCGGCCTTGGCAATTTACGTCGCCGGAATCGCCTGGACCCTGTTCTATGACACCATCTATGCCCTGCAAGACCGGCGAGATGACGCAGTTGTCGGCGTGAAGTCGACGGCACGGCTCTTTGGCGCAAGCACAAGACGCTGGCTGAACCGCTTCCTTGTCGTGTCAACTGCCGTTCTTGGCATTGGCCTCGTCGGCGCCGCGGAGCCTCGTGAGGGCGTTTTGCAGTCCGGGATCGTGCTCGCCGGAACGCTCGCGTTCGGACTGCATCTGGTCTGGCAGGTCACGCGGCTGGAAGTCGGCAACCCTGAGCGATGCCTGAAGCTCTTTCGGGCAAATCGCGATGCAGGGCTGATTCCGGTCGTCTTCCTTTGCGCGGCAACCTTCCTGTGATTGCGCAAGACCGGGCCGGGGACTACAAGGGAGATCACATGAGAAGGTCGCAAGGGTTGGATTTTGGCGTTACGGGAGCGCTGGAAGCGTGGCAGGGAGGATGCAGGAGGGTGAGGCCTTGCCTTGCCGGTCTCCGCCACAGAGTCGGAGGGCCACGGCCCTGCCGTGTCGCCCCGTTGAAGCGGCAGAACATGACGACGCGTCCGGGATTGGCGCACCTGCACGAGAGGCGTTGGCCACCTCTGCCGACCCGTGAAATCAGTGCGAGGGTTCAATGTGACTTTCGCATGTAATGCCCAACCATGACCTTCCGGCGGACCGTTCCGCATCTGCTGGCGTTGGCTGCCGGAGCGGGCCTGTGTCTTGCGGCAGCGGTCTGGACAAGAAATCTTGTCGAGTCGCGGACCTTGAGGAGCATAGACGCCGGGCTGTCGCAATCGGGCCACGAGTGGACAGTTGTCCAGGTCGATGGCCTGCACGTCGTCATGAGCGGCATTGCCCCGGACGACGCGACGCGATTTGCCGCGCTTTCGACGGCAGGCCGCGCCGCAAGTTCCGCGCGCATCACGGACCAAATGGAAGTTGCCGACCCGGTGGCAATCCGGCCCCCCGAGTTCTCGATCGAGATCCTGCGGCACGACGACGGCGTTTCGCTGGTCGGCCTTGTGCCGTCTTCGATGGATGTCGAAGGCCTCGTATCGAGCGTCCGGGAGCACGTGGATGACGCACCGGTCTCGGACCTGCTTGGAACCGTTGACTTCGAACCGGCCGACGGGTGGTATCGTGCCGTGACTTTCGGCGTTGAGGCGCTCGCGGCCCTGCCACGCTCGAAAGTGTCGATCACGGCGTCGCGGGTTGCAATCGGCGCCGTGGCCAAGGATGCCGATGACAGGCGGAGACTGGAACGGCTGCTGCGTCGGGATGCACCGGCTGGCCTGGAGCTTGCCTTGAGCATCTCTGCGCCGCGCCCGGTCGTTGCCCCCTTCACGCTCAGGTTCCTTATCGGCAGCGACGGCGCGCGCTTCGACGCCTGCGCCGCTGACAGCGAAGCGGCGCGAGACGCGATCCTTGAAGCGGCTCAAGGCGCCGGACTTGGTGACGGCGCGACATGCACCCTGGCACTCGGAACGCCCTCGACCCGATGGGGTGAGGCCGCGGTAGCGGGCATTGTCGCCGTGGCCGAACTTGGCGGAGGCACGTTCACCATGTCCAATGCCGATGTCACGCTGGTGGCGGAGGCCGGCACTCCGCTTCCAAGATTCGAACGTGTCTCTGCAGAGCTTGAGGTGGCTCTGCCACCGGTCTTTTCGTTGAAGGCGATTCTGCCCGAGGAAGTCGAGCAGGACGAAGAGGTCCCGTTGCCTGAATTCATGGCGACCCTTTCACCCGAGGGACACGTCCAGCTTCGTGGCAAGCTTGGAAGCGATTCGACACGCGCGGCAGTCGAGAGTCTTGCTGCCGCCCATTTCGGGATCGATCACGTCTACCTGGCGACCGTGCTGGATCAGGACTTGCCGCGCGGGTGGACGCAGCGCGTGCTCGCGGCGCTGGAGGCGATGCGGTTTCTGAGCAACGGCGCCGCCAACGTGACCGTCGACAAGGTCACGATCTCCGGCAATGCGGCATTCGAGGGCGCGCAATCCGCGGTTGCGCGCGTTCTTTCGGACAAGTTGGGGGCTGGCGCGTCCTACGAACTGGATGTCACGCATCTTGAAGTCAGCGAACCACGGATTGACTTGCCGACGCCCGAGGAATGCATGGCGCGCGTGCATGAGGCGGCCGAAAGAAAGAAGATCACGTTCAATCCGGCATCCAGCACGTTCGAGGACGATGCCGTGGAGACCATAGACGCAATTGCCGACATTCTTCGCGAATGCCAGGGAATCAGGGTCGAGATCAGCGGCCACACCGACAGCCAAGGTCGTGAGACCATGAACCAGCGGCTAAGCCAGGCGCGCGCGGACGCGGTCCTGAATGCCATCTTGGCGCGACGGGTGCTGGGTACCGGCCTGGTTGCCAAGGGCTATGGCGAAAGCCGGCCCGCAGCGTCCAACGACACGGCAGAAGGGCGGGAAGCGAACCGTCGGATCGAGTTCCGCCTGATCGGCGGACCGGAGGACCTGACGGATTCGCCCGGGTCCGGCGCGGAGACCCGGAGCAACGATGACGTCATCGAAGCAAGCGACGGAGGAGGCACAGAATGAGCGGAAACGAGTTCATTGCCGCCACGGCGGTCATCCTGTTCGTGACATTCCTTGCGGGCTGGTTCACCCGTTGGCTGGTCACGCGGCTCACGCAGTCCACGTTGTCCCACATGAACGAGGTGGAAACGCTGGTGCAGGCGCTGCACGAGGCCGAACTGGAACGGGACAATGCGCAGGAGCTGCTTGCGAAGCGCGAAACGGACCACAGGACCGAGATGAACCAGGCCTTGGCGGAACTGAACACGGCCATGGATGGCCTTCGGGACTCAAGGCGCGAGGCAGAGGAGCTTCGGGCATACATCGAGCGGGCGAGCGGTCAGTCCTGAAGCGAGCAGGTGCTTGATGCAGGGCGGCATCGCGTCGGCAGGGCAGCGAAGCCGAAGTGCCAAGGTCCCTGGCGTCGGCTCGTCTCGAGCGCAGCCTGTTTGGCCTTGCATTGCCATCGCGGCCTTCACAGCGGCCAGACGATCAGGATCATCGGAACCGCAACTGCCATGACCAGGACTTCAAGCGGCAAGCCCATCCGCCAGTAGTCGCCAAAATGATATCCGCCCGGTCCAAGGATGATCGTGTTGTTCTTGTGCCCGACAGGCGTAAGGAACGCGCATGATGCGGCCACCGCGACCGCCATGAGCCATGCGTCCGGGTTCGTTCCCGTGGCCGCTGCAAGGCCCAGCGCAACCGGCGCGGCGATCAGTGTCGTCGCAACGTTGTTCAGAAAGTCCGAAAGGGTCATGGTCACGATCATCAGCACGACAAGCGCGACCCAGGCCGGGAACCCTTGCGTTGCCGTCAGGATTTGCCCGGCGATCAATTCTGCCCCGCCGACCGCCTCGAACGCTTCGGCAAGGGGCACAAGGCTTGCAAGAAGAACGATGACCTTCCACTCGACTGATTCGTAGACCTCGCGGCCCGTGACGAGGCCGACGGCGACAAAGCCGACCACCGCTGCGGCAAGGGCGGCCGGCAAGGGCGCCCAGCCTGCCACGGCGCAGGCAATGGCGGCAAGAAAGATGCCGACGGAAAGCCAGGCCTTCGAGCGTTGAACGACCGGCGTCTCGCGACCCTCGAGCGGCAGCACGCCCATCCACGTTGCCGCCGCCGCGTTCCGTTCCGGCGTGCCCAGCAGCAGCAGGACGTCGCCTGGCCTGACGGCAAGGAGACGAACCCGATCACGGAAGCGCCGGCCGTTGCGCGACACGCCCAGGAGCGTGACCGCATGCCGATGAAGCAGCTTCAGGCTGCGCGCCGTTCGGCCCGCGATCCGCGCTCCTTCCGGCACGATGGCCTCCGTGAGCACGAGGCCGCCGGAAGTCACGGTTCCGGCGTGCTTTTCCGACCCTGCAAACTCAAGTTCGCCCTGCCCCATGAACGCCTCGATGGCGCCAGGCTCGCCCTCGACGACGATGAAGTCGCCGGGCCGGACTTCCTGCCTGGCCGCGAAGCCAGGCTGGCGACGCCCGCCGCGGACGATGCCGAGCACGTGCACGTCGTGCTCATCGGCAAGCGGATAGAAGCCTCCCACCGTCCGGTCCTTCTCTTCGAACCTCTTGCCGACCCGCAGTTCCGCGACGTAACGGCCCTGCCCCAGTTCGCGCTCGTTTCCCCATGCGCCGTCCCGTTGGGGCAGCAGCCGCCAGCCCAGAAGCGACACAAATGCGATTCCGGCGGCGGCGACCGCCAGCCCGACGGGCGCAAAGTCGAACATGCCGAACGGCGCGCCAAGCGCTTCCTGGCGATATCCGGCAACGACGATGTTGGGAGGCGTGCCGATCAAGGTCGTCATTCCGCCCAGAATCGTGGCGAAGGAAAGGGGCATCAGGGACCGGGAGAGGGCGCGTCCGGCCTTCGCCGCGGTCTCGGAATCAAGCGGCATCAGCAGTGCGAGCGCGGCAACGTTGTTTATCACTGCGGAAATCCCCGCACCGACAATCGCCATGACCGCAATGTGCATCGGCAGGGGGCGGTCGCTGTCAAGAAGCCCGGCGGCAAGCTTCTCGATGGCGCCCGATCCGATGAGGCCTCGCGAGATCACCAGGACCAGCGCTATGACTGCCACGGCGGAATGCCCGAAGCCGGAGAACATCTCTTCCCTCGGCACGAGTCCGATCATGGCAGCCAGGACCAGCGCCCCGAAGGCCACGAGGTCATATCGGATGCGCCCCCAGGCCAGCAAGGCGAAGAGCACGGCAAAAACGGCGAGAATCAGGGCCTGGTCCTGGGGCAATTCAAGGCACCGCATCGGACAGGCATGCACAGATCCGTTGCACGGCGAACCTGTAGCCGGCCGTCCCGCAACCGACGATGACTGCGTCGGCGCGGCCGGAAACGTAGGAGCTGTGCCGGAACTCCTCGCGGGCATGGATGTTCGAGAGATGCACCTCTGCAACCGGACCCTCGAACATGTTGAGTGCATCCAGAATGGCGATGGATGTGTGAGAATAGGCGCCAGGATTGATGACGATGGCGTCGCAACTGTCGCGGGCTTCATGAATCCAGTCCACGAGCTCGCCTTCGTGATTCGACTGGCGCAGCTCGATCTTGCGGCCGAATGGCGCTGCAGCCTCGGCGCAGAGGCTGGCGACATCGTCAAGCGTTTCGCTCCCGTAGATTTCGGGCTGCCTCGCACCGAGCATGTTCAAGTTCGGGCCGTTCAGGATCAGGATCGTTTTTGTCATGCGCTCTCCTAACCCAAGTGAGCGGCCTTGGACAATTGACCGACAACAGATTCACGAAAGGTGCGTTGCCGAGGCGAAACAGCCGAGGCCATCGCCCGATCCCCGAAGGAGGGAACCGAGCCTTGAAATGGCGGTCACGCGGCCGGAATTTCCACGAACCGGGACGGCTTTCGCATGCGGGACCCTGAAATGCGCAAGGCCACAAAATATATTGCCAAAGTGGTGACATTCGGCCCCGAAACGCCTATATCTTGTTCGGGAGCAGCGAGGATGGACGGCATGGCACTGGCCGCAGAGGCAACGGAAGAGTACCGTGCCGAATCAATCAAGGTTCTCAAGGGACTGGAGGCGGTCAGAAAGCGTCCCGGAATGTATATCGGGGACACGGATGACGGCTCGGGCCTGCATCACATGGTCTACGAGGTCGTGGACAACGGCATCGACGAGGCGCTTGCCGGACATGCCGACGAGGTGACGGTCACGCTGCATGCCGATTCGAGCGTGTCGGTGACGGACAACGGACGGGGAATACCGGTCGACATACATGCGGAGGAAGGCGTGTCCGCAGCCGAGGTCATCATGACCCAGCTCCATGCCGGCGGCAAGTTCGACCAGAATTCCTACAAGGTGTCCGGCGGCCTTCATGGCGTTGGCGTCAGCGTCGTGAATGCGCTTTCGGAGTGGCTGGAGCTCCGGATCTGGAGAGACGGCAAGGAACATTTCGCCCGCTTCGAAGGGGGTGAAACCAGCAAGCACCTGAGGGTTGTTGGAGGCGCCGACGGCCGGCACGGAACGGAAGTGCGGTTCCTGGCCTCCAGATCGACCTTTTCCGATCTCGACTACAGCTTCAAGATCCTGGAGAGCCGCCTGCGCGAACTGGCATTCCTGAATTCCGGCGTTCGCATTCGGCTTCGCGACGAACGTCCGGCAGAGCCCCAGGAGAGCAAGTTCTGCTACGAGGGCGGCGTGCGGGAATTTGTCCGCTACCTCGACCGGTCGAAGACCCCGCTTGTCAGCGAGCCGATTTTCATCTCGGGAGGGCGCGACGGCATCGCTGTCGAGGCGGCGCTTTGGTGGAACGACAGCTATCACGAGAGCGTACTGCCGTTCACGAACAACATTCCCCAGCGGGATGGCGGCACCCACCTTGCAGGGTTTCGCGGCGCCTTGACGCGCACGCTCAATCATTATGCGGGCGCCTCGGGCGTGGCCCGGAAGGAAAAGGTCAGCTTCACCGGCGACGACGCCCGCGAGGGCCTCACCTGCGTCCTGAGCGTCAAGGCCCCGGATCCGAAGTTTTCGT
>VYCX01000052.1:0-8951 GCA_009843725.1 Boseongicola sp. SB0675_bin_26 | reverse complement strand
GTTCGAGGAGAATCCCGGCCCGGCAAAGCTGATCGTCACAAAGATCGTCGAGGCCGCCCTTGCCAGGGAAGCGGCGCGGAAGGCGCGCGAGATGACGCGGAAGAAGTCGGCGCTCGATGTTGCGTCCTTGCCGGGCAAGCTGGCCGACTGCCAGGAAAAGGACCCGGAAAAGCGCGAGATATTCCTCGTCGAGGGCGACAGTGCGGGAGGTTCGGCAAAGCAGGGCCGTGCGCGGGCCAACCAGGCCGTGCTGCCGTTGCGTGGCAAGATCCTCAATGTCGAGCGCGCCAGGTTCGACCGGATGCTCTCGAGCCAGGAAATCGGGACGCTGATCACTGCCCTTGGCACGGGCATCGGGCGCGACGAGTTCGACATCTCGAAGCTGCGGTATCACAAGATCATCATCATGACGGACGCGGACGTGGACGGCGCCCATATCCGGACACTGCTTCTGACCTTCTTCTTCCGGCAGATGCCGGAGACCATCGAGGGCGGATACCTCTACATAGCGCAGCCGCCGCTCTTCAAGGTTACGCGCGGCAAGTCCGAGGTTTACCTGAAGGACCAGGCCGCCCTTGATGACCACCTGATCGAACTGGGCGTTGACGGCGCGGTCCTGCGGCTGGCAAGCGGAGAGGAAATCGTGGCAAAGGACCTGCTTCGCGTCGTCGAGGAGGCCCGCCAGGTTCGCCGTGTCCTGCAGGCCTTTCCGGTCCATTATCCGCACACGATTCTCGAACAGGCGACCGTCGCCGGAGCGTTTCTGGAAGATCGGGTCAATGCCGACCTCCCGGGGACGGCGGATGCCGTGGCGCGGCGTCTTGACCAGGTGGCGGCCGAGTACCAGCGGGGCTGGCGCGGACGGATCACGCAGGATCACGGCATCCGGTTGACGCGCATGCTGCGCGGCGTCGAGGAGGTCCACACGCTTGATGGTCCCGTCCTGCGTTCCGGAGAGGCGCGCCGGCTCGGCAAGTTCACGAAGGCGCTGCAGGAAGCCTATGGCGAACCCGCGACGTTCATGCGGCGTGACCGTGACACGCCTGTCCACGGGCCGCTCGATCTTCTGGCCGCGATCTTGGACGAGGGCGAGAAGGGCCTGAGCCTGCAACGGTACAAGGGCCTGGGCGAGATGAACCCGGACCAGCTCTGGGAGACGACCCTTGACCCCGAGGCACGCACCCTCCTCCAGGTGAAGGTCGAAGACCAGGTCGAGGCCGACGACCTGTTCTCCAAGCTCATGGGCGATGTCGTCGAGCCGCGTCGGGAGTTCATCCAGCAAAACGCGCTCCGCGTGGAGCATCTGGACTTCTGAGCGAGCTCGGGGCGCGTGCGGATGTCGCGCCGTCATGATTCACGCGATTCCGACCGGATGTTCGATGGAGCGGACGGCCGCCCGCCTTGCAGTGGCCGTCCGTCCGCTTTAAACGCGTCAGTTCGCCGCTTCTCGCGCCACTTCCTTTCCGGTTTCCTGATCGACCATCTTCATGGCCAGGCGCACCTTGCCGCGATCGTCGAAGCCCAGAAGCTTCACGTAAACCGACTGGCCTTCCTTGAGAACGTCGGATGGATGGCCCAGGCGACGGTTTTCGATCTGGCTGACATGCACGAGCCCGTCGCGCTTTCCGAAGAAGTTCACGAAGGCGCCGAAGTCGACGATCTTGACGACCGAGCCCTTGTAGATCTTGCCCTCTTCCGGCTCGGCCACGATGGCGTGGATCATTTCATGAGCCTTCTTGATGGCCTCCCCGTCGGGCGAGGCGATCTTGATGACACCGTCGTCGTTGATGTCGACCTTGGCGCCGGAGACTTCGACGATCTCGCGGATCACCTTGCCGCCGGACCCGATGACTTCCCTGATCTTGTCCGTCGGGATGCTCATGGTTTCGATGCGCGGAGCGTGGATGCTGAATTCACCTGCCGATGACAGGGCCTTGTTCATTTCCCCAAGGATGTGCATCCGGCCCGCCCTGGCCTGATTGAGCGCCTGTTCCATGATCTCGGGCGTGATCCCCGCCACCTTGATGTCCATCTGCAGCGACGTGATTCCGTTTTCGGTTCCCGCGACCTTGAAGTCCATGTCGCCGAGGTGATCCTCGTCGCCCAGGATGTCAGTCAGGACGGCGTAGGAGCCGTCCTCTTCCAGGACGAGGCCCATGGCCACGCCAGCCACTGCCGCCTTCACCGGCACACCGGCGTCCATCATCGACAGGGACGAACCGCAGACCGTTGCCATGGACGACGAGCCGTTGGATTCGGTGATTTCCGACACGAGCCGGATCGTGTAGGGGAAGTCGGTTGCACTGGGCAGGACAGCCTGGAGGGCGCGCCAGGCAAGCTTGCCGTGGCCAATCTCCCGACGTCCGGGCGGTCCGACGCGGCCCACTTCACCGACCGAATAGGGCGGGAAGTTGTAGTGCAGCAGGAAGTTCGAACGAAAATTCCCGTGCAGTGCGTCGACGATCTGCTCGTCGTCTCCGGTGCCCAGCGTGGTGACGATGAGTCCCTGCGTTTCCCCTCGGGTGAAAAGCGCGGAGCCGTGGGTGCGGGGGAGGAGTCCCGTCTCGCACGCGATTTGGCGGACTTCGTCGGTCTTCCTTCCGTCGATGCGGCGTCCGTTCTTGACGACGTCGCCACGGAGTATCGAGGATTCAAGCTTCTTGAGAGCGGTTCCGAGATTCGGATCCTGAAGTTGTTCGTCCGTCAGCCTCTCCTTGATTGCGGCCCTTGCCGCGCCAACGGCGGTAACGCGCTCCTGCTTGTCGAGGATGGCGTACGCGTCACGCATCTGCCCTTCGCCGGCGGCCTTCACCGCGCCGAGCAGCCCGGAGATGTCCGGCGGCGTGAACTCGAACGGCTCGCTGGCCGCTTCCTCCGCAAGGGCGATGATCAGGTCGATGACGGGCTGTATCTGCGCATGCGCAAAGGTCACCGCACCAAGCATCTCGGTTTCCGACAGTTCGTAGGCTTCGGATTCGACCATCATGACCGCTTCTCGCGTTCCGGCCACCACGAGGTCGAGTCGTTGCTCGGGATTGTTGCGAAGGCCTTCCATGTTCTCGACGGTGGGATTGAGAACGTATTCGCCATTTTCGAATCCCACGCGGCAGCCGGCGATCGGTCCCATGAACGGAGCGCCCGAAAGCGTCAGCGCGGCCGAGGCCGCAATCATGGCGACGATGTCGGGATCGTGGACGAGGTCATGCGAAAGCACGGTGCAGATGACCAGGACCTCGTTCTTGAATCCCTCGATGAACAGCGGCCGAATCGGACGGTCGATCAGGCGCGAAGTCAGCGTCTCCTTTTCGGTCGGTCGCGCTTCGCGCTTGAAGAAGCCGCCAGGCACCTTGCCGGCGGCATAGTATTTCTCGTTGTAGTGGACGGTCAGTGGAAAGAAGTCTTGTCCTTCCCGCTGTTCCCGGGCGAATGTCACGTTTGCCATGACCGTGGTTTCGCCGTAGGTGGCGACCACCGAGCCATCTGCCTGGCGGGCGATCTTGCCTGTTTCCAGCGTCAGCGCATCATCGCCCCACTGGATCGATTTCTTCACTTCGTTGAACATTTTGGTATCCTGTGTGAGATCAGGAGGCCCTCCTCCTGTCCCGTTGAAATGGCGGCCCCATTGCCGCCGACCCCAATCCTCAAGCATCACGCCGGGGTCAGAGCGTCACGTCTCAGATGCGCGGCCCTTACAGCACTTGTCAGGAATTGGAAAGAGAGTGCGTCCGGTTCGGCAATCACGTGTTTGGCAACCGGAGAGCGAGCCGGGCCGCCAGGAGATGCGTCCCGGCATCCTTTCTGACTGCCGGATCAGGGGTTCCCCGCTTTCGTGCCGGTGACGGGCCGTTCCGGCCATCGGTCGCTGCCTCCTTTCATGATCTTGGGCGATGATCAGGGCGTCGCCGCACGCCGCCGCGCGGAAGCCGCACTGCAGGTCCGGCTGCGGCCCGCGGGATCGTTGGCAAAGAGGTCAAGATGCACGTGTCCGGATGCTTCCGCACCCGGAAGCGCGCCGAGGCCCGGTGCTGGATTTCAGGCTGCCTCAGCGCGGTGAGGGCACTCGGACAAGACGCTCTCCCCGGCATCAATATCGCGCTTGCTGGAATGGCCGCCAAGGTGATAGGGCTGCACAATGCCCAGTCCGCCCCTGAGAAGTGGTGAACAGTCACGGCCAAGTCGGAAAGTCGTTGTGGCGTCCTGTGAGTGAAATTCTCGTCGTAGGCGTGGCGGTCGTGGATTTCGTCTTCGCAATGGATGCGCTGCCCCGGCGTGCCGCCAAGTACCGCGCGGATGCGGCAGAATGCGTCGGGGGCGGTTGTGCCGCCAACGCGGCGGTTGCCATAGCGCGACTTGGAGGCAATGCCCTGTTGTGCGCACGGTTGGGGGACGACGCTCTCGGTGACCTGATCCTGTCGGATCTTGGATCCGAAGGCGTCGATACGACGCTGGTGAACCGCGCGCCCCGCGCCAAGTCCTCGTTCAGTTCAGTCTATGTGGATCAGGCAGGTGAACGGCAGATCGTGAACTTCCGCGGCAGCGGTTTGCCCGAGGAGCCGGATTGGCTGGAAAGCGCCCCCAAGCCTGACGCCGTATTGGTTGATTCCCGCTGGCCCGCAGGCGCGATTCGTGCGCTTGAGCTTGCGCGCGCCTGGGAAGTGCCGGGCATCGTGGACGCCGAAGCTCCGGCCGAGGAAGCCGTCCTCGCGCGGGCAAGTCACGTCGCCTTTTCGCGCGACGGGCTCCAGTCCTTTGCCGGCGACCGGAAGATCGAGGCGGCATTGCATGCCGCTGACGAGCGCCTGCCGGGCTGGGTCTCGGTCACTGACGGTGAGAACGGGACGTTCCATGTGGACGCTGACGGGATGAAGCACACGCCTGCCTTCCCTGTGGAGACCAAGGACACGCTCGGCGCGGGCGACATCTGGCACGGAGCCTTCGCGCTCGCCCTTGCGGAAGCATCGGACGAAGGTCATGCGACGTGGTTTGCCAACGCGGCGGCTGCACTGAAATGCACTGAATTCGGAGGCCGCAAGGGCTGCCCCGACCGCGAAGCGCTGGAACGATTTCTGGAGGAGAGCACGTGACGGGCTTGGTCCATGACAAGCGGCGCGGCCTGCGCCGCATGGCCGACGAAAGCGTCATTTTCTCAGTGACGGCGGCGGGCGGGCGCCCGCCGATCAAGAGGCCGGCCGCGGCTCGTCACGGCGTTGTGCAGGCCCCATGCCTGCGCGGGTCATGGAGGCTGAGATGAAGCTCGGCATACTCCCGCTTGGCCGACCGACATTCGACGTTCCCTTTGCCGAAGACAACCTCGCTGCGATGCTGTCAGCGCTGGATGCAACGAGGCACGAGATCATTGGACCCCGAGAGTTGCTGTTTGACGAAGGTGCCACGCGTGCGGGCATGACCGAACTGCAGGCGGCCGGTGTGGATCAGGTGCTGATCCTTCAGGTGACTTTTGCCGATGCCTCGATGACCGTGGCGATCGGCGCAGAATTTGATCAGCCATTGTCGATCTGGGCCATCCCCGAGCCGCGCAGCGGCGGGCGACTCAGGCTCAATTCGTTATGCGGGCTGAACCTTGCGGCCCATGCGCTGGGGCTGATCGACCGGGATTTCGGCTGGCTCTTTGCCGATCCCGCGGGAGAAGTCGGTGAAGACTTGACTGCGCTGTTTCGTGGTGCGCGTCCGGCAAGAGATCTGCCTCTGGGTGCCGTGCCTGCGGCAACGCGGGAAGGCGAAGCCATTGCAAGGGCGATTCGGGGGAGACGCATCGCGCGGATCGGCGAACATCCCGTCGGGTTCGACACCTGTGCCTACGACCCGGGCTCGCTCAAGGCTCTGGCTGGCGTCGAGGTTGATGCGATGGACCTCGACGACCTGTTTTCCGCAGCCCGTGCAGCCACATCCGAGACCGCCGGCGCCCTGCGTGCCGAAGTGGCCGGGCAGGTGGACGGGCTGGACGACGTGGACCAGGACGAACTCGACCGTTCGCTGCGGCTGAAGGCCGGGCTGGACGATTTGCGTGGCACGGGGCGCTATGACGCCTTTGCCATCCGGTGCTGGCCCGAGACCTTCACGGAATATGGCGGCGCGGTCTGCGGGCCAGCGGCAATGCTGGGCATGGCCCGCGTGCCCTGCGCCTGCGAAGCCGATGTCTACGGTGCGCTGACCCAATTGATCCTTTTGCAGGCGGCGCAAGCGCCCGTGTTCCTGACCGATCTGGTCGACATGGACGTTCGCGACAATACCGGCGTGGTCTGGCATTGCGGCCAGGCACCGCTCTCCATGCGCGATCCGGAGGGTCCGGCCGAAGCAACCATCCACACCAACCGAAAGCGGCCGCTGCTCCTTCAATTCACGCTCAAGCCCGGCCCTGTGACCTTTCTGCGGATCAGTCAGGCGAAGGGCCGTCCGCATATGGTGCTGGCATGTGGCGAGATGCTGCGCCGCCCGATGGCGTTTACAGGCACTTCCGGTGTGGTGCGGTTCGAGCGTGAGGCTGGCGCGGTGCTGGATGATGTCATCGCCTCAAGGCTCGAACACCATATGGCGCTGGCTTATGGCGATCACCGCGCAATGTTGCGCGGCGTGGCCGGGGCCATGGGCCTGCCGCTCCTGGAGCTCTGACATTGGCAAGGGAAACAGTCCGAGTGGTTCGGGCATGGCGGCGCCTGGATCGACATTGATCTGCCGGTGGTTCGCGGCCAGCCGACGTGCGCACTTGAAGGCATCGCGCTCGAGCCGTAGATCTGGCCCGACACAAACCGCTGCCGGGATCTTGCCCGGGCGATACTGCGCCCAGGCAAGACCTGTCGCCAGCACGGGAAATTTTTTCAAAGGAAGCGACATGAGCGAATTCAACGGCTTGCTGCTTGAGGCCAACTTGATCGACGGGGCCTGGACCGGTGCCGAAGGCGGTTCAGAGATCGACGTGACGAACCCCGCGACGGGCGAGGTCATCGGAACCGTGCCGAATTGCGGCGCCGAAGAAACAGGTCGCGCGATCGAGGCCGCGGCAAGGGCATTCGACAGCTATTCCCGAAGCGATCTTTCGCAGCGCGTGCGTTTGCTTCAAGACCTGCATGACGCGTTGATGGACAATCAGGAGGCGCTTGCGCTCCTGCTGACCTCGGAACAGGGCAAGCCCTTGCCCGAGGCACGGGGCGAGATTTCGATTGGCGCAGCCTACATCCGCTGGTTCGCCGAGGAGATCCGGCGTGCCAAGGGCGAGATCGTGCCGTCGCCAACGCGTGACCGGCAGCTTCTGGTGACGCGCCATCCCGTGGGCGTCGTCGGTGCAATTACCCCGTGGAATTTCCCGTCTTCCATGCTCGCCCGCAAACTCGGGCCTGCGCTGGCTGCGGGCTGCACGATCGTGGCCAAGCCGGCTACCGCGACCCCGTATTCCGGCCTGGCCTGGGGCAAGCTGTGTCAGGACGTGGGCTTTCCCGATGGCGTGGTGAATGTCCTGACCGGTTCCGCCCGCGCCATTGGCGGGGCGATCATGGACAGCCCGACGGTGCGCAAGGTCACCTTCACCGGCTCGACCGAGGTTGGCAGGATACTCATCCGGCAGTCGGCCGACACGGTGAAGAAAGTGTCGATGGAACTCGGCGGCAACGCGCCCTTCCTGGTGTTTGACGACGCCGACCTCGACGCGGCTGTCGAGGGTGCGATGATTGCCAAGTACCGCAACGCGGGACAGACATGCGTCTGCACCAACCGGTTCTACGTGCAGGCTGGCGTGTACGATGCCTTTGTCTCCAAGCTGAAAGCCGCGACGGCCGCCCTTGTCGTGGGCAACGGTGTCGATGAGGGCGTCACGCAGGGCCCCCTGATCGACGAAGCCGCGGTCCGGAAGGTTGAAGAGCTGATTGCCGACGCCACCGGGAAAGGCGGCGCCATCATCCAGGGCGGGCGACGCCATGGCATCGGCGGCACGTTTTTCGAGCCGACGACGATTGCCAACGCAACGCAGGACATGCGCTTTGCCACCGAAGAGATCTTCGGACCGCTCGCGGCCGTGTTCCGGTTCGACAACGAGGAAGAGGCCATGGCGGCCGCCAACGCCACCGAATACGGACTCGCCGCATATGCGTACACGCGCGATCTTGGCCGTGCATTCCGGTTGAACGAAGGGCTGGACTACGGCCTGATCGGCATCAATGCCGGGTTGATCACCACCGTCGAGGCACCGTTCGGCGGGTTGAAGCAAAGCGGCATGGGCAAGGAAGGCGGAAGCCAGGGTCTCGACGACTATCTCGAAACCAAGTACATGTGCGTCGCCGGGCTCACCGCATGATCCTGATCACCGAGTTCATGGATGAAGCGGCGGTGGAGCGGCTGAAAGCGGCGCGTCCAACCAGCTATGCCCCTCAGTTGGCAGACCGGCCCGAGGAGCTGGCCTCCCGAGTGGACGGTGTCCAGGCGCTGATCGTGCGCAATCGCACCCAGGTCACCGCCGCGCTGCTGGACGCGGCATCCAGGCTGAGAGTGGTCGGACGGCTGGGCGTGGGGCTCGACAACATCGACCTTGACGCCTGCAAGGCGCTGGGCGTCGAGGTGATCCCGGCCATCGGCGCCAATGCTCTGTCGGTGGCCGAATACGTGGTCACGAATGCGCTGGCTTTGCTCAGGGGCGCCTATCAGGCCAATGCGCGCATGTTGGTCGGCGATTGGCCGCGCGCAGATTGCTCGGGGCGCGAGGCGTCGGGGCGGCGGCTGGGGCTGATCGGTTTTGGCGCCAACGGGCAAGAGACCGCGCGACTTGCGCAGGCGCTGGGCATGCAGGTCATGGCCTTCGACCCGATGCTCCCGCGTGAGCACCCCGCATGGCAGGGCATTCAGGCGGCCAGTTTGGACGACGTCATGGAGCAGGCGGACGTGATCAGCCTGCACGTCCCGCTAACAGACCAGACCCGCCATTTGATCAACGCAGACCGGCTGGC
>VYCX01000559.1:7474-16001 GCA_009843725.1 Boseongicola sp. SB0675_bin_26 | reverse complement strand
GATTGAACCGCATGTGACCCGAGCCACCGGTTCCGAACTGGGTGCCGGGGCTCGGCGCCACCTTCGCGTCGAGCAGACGTTTCAGCAGCTCTTCGTCGGACATGCCAAGGGCGGAGAAGTCCACCCATGCCAAATACGTCGAGTCCATCTCCATGACGCCGACGCCGGGGATTGAAGCGACCCGCTGGGCGAACGTGCGGAAATTTTCGGCAATATAGGCCCGCGCCGCCTCAGACCAGTCACCGCTGTGCGCGAAGGCGGCGGTGAGCATCGCCATGCCGAACCGGTTGGGCGAGGACTCGCGGTCGGCCAGCACTTTGTCGACACGTGCACGCATGTCCGGATCCGGGGCAACGAGGAGTCCCGTCTCGCCGCCGGCAATGTTGAAGCCCTTTGAGGCGGCGGTCAGCACCACCAGCCGGTCGAGCTGCTCTGGCGCCGCCACGGCCGTTGGCACGAATCTTGCACCAGGAAAGGCCAGATCCATGTGAATCTCGTCGGAGATCAGTATCAGGTCGTTTGCCTCGCAGAATCTTGCCAAGGCCCTGATTTCCTCCACATCCCACAGCCGTCCGCCCGGATTGTGGGGAGTGCAGAAGGTCACGATCCTTTCGCGGCCGGTCATGGATGACTGCAGGGCGTCCAGGTCCATGTGGAACCGGCCGTTTTCGACCTTCAACCGGCTTTCCAGAATTTCCCGACCCATGTTCCGCACTTGCCGGTAGAACGCGTGGTACACCGGGGAGAAGACGACAATGGAATCCCCCGGCTCGCTGAATGTCGCAAGCACGTCTCCAAAGCCGCTGACGACGCCGTGGGTGTAGCGAACCCAGTCAGGATCGATATCATCCCATCCGTGGCGGGACCCGTACCATGCCGCTACGGCCCGGCCGGCCGCGCCTGCATTTCCGAAATACCCGCAGTACCCCAGGTCCACTTCGGCCTGAAGCGCCGCGCGGATGGCGGGTGCGGCAGGAAAGTCCATGTCCGCGATCCACATGGGAATGATCTCCGGATCATCCACGCCGAAGGCCTGCTCAAGGTTGTCGTACTTGGCTGCATGCGAGCCACGGAGCACGAGCTGGGTATCGAAGTCATGGGCCATGCCTCGAACTAACCAGTCCGTTGCAGACCTGCAAGCATGGTCGGCTTGCCGCTGACCCCGCCTTCTCCTAGATGAAGCCCATGGCAATTAGGGAAATCCTGATCCACCCCGACCCCCGCCTGAAAGCGGTCGCAAGCCCTGTCACTGAATTCGATGACAGGCTGCGTGCGCTTGCCGATGACATGCTCGAAACCATGTATGCGGCTCCCGGAGTCGGACTTGCCGCACCGCAGGTTGGCGTATTGAGGCGCCTTCTGGTTATGGATTGCATAAAGGACGAGGATGCTCCTCCCAAACCGATGGTGATGATCAATCCCGCGGTGACCTGGACCTCGGAGGATCGCTCCACCCACGAGGAAGGCTGTCTTTCGATTCCCGCCCAGTTCGCCGAGATCGAACGGCCCGCCGAAGTTGAGGTGACTTGGGATGACTTCGAAGGCAAGCAAGAGGTCGAACGCTTCGAGGGCCTTTGGGCAACCTGTGTCCAGCACGAGATCGACCACCTGAACGGCAAGCTCTTCATCGACTACCTGAAACCGCTTCGACGCCAGATGATCACCCGAAAGATGAAGAAGCTGAAGCGCGAGCAGGCACGGGCGTAGGGAGAAATGGACGCATCGATGAGACTCGTGTTCATGGGCACGCCGGAGTTTTCGGTCCCTGCGCTCAACGCCTTGTTCGAGGCCGGACACGAAATCGTGGCGGCCTACACCCGGGCTCCCCGACCGGCCGGACGCGGCATGAAGGAACGGCCCTGCCCCGTCCATGCCCGCGCGGAAGCGCTGGGAGTGCCCGTGCACACGCCCGGGGACTTCCGGTCGGCCGACGCTTGCGACAGCTTTCGCGCTCACCACGCGGATGCTGCCATTGTCGTTGCCTATGGCCTGGTCCTGCCTGAAGCCATTCTGGCGACCCCGCGTCTCGGCTGCCTCAACATTCACGCGTCTCTCCTGCCGCGCTGGCGCGGCGCCGCCCCGATTCACCGGGCCGTCATGTCCGGCGACAACGAGACGGGAATCTCGATAATGGCAATGGACGCGGGCCTCGACACCGGACCCGTTCTGCTCCGCGAGGCCATGCCCATCATGCCCGACGACACGACCGGGCGGCTTCACGACAGGCTGGCGCAGCGAGGCGCCCGACTCATCGTCGAAGCCCTTGACGGAATCGAAGGCCTCGAGCCGGCTTCGCAGCCGCAGGCCGGGGCGTCCTATGCCCGGAAAGTGGACAAGGCAGAGGCCCGGATCGACTGGTCAAGGCCCGCCGTCGAAATCGACCGCCACATACGCGGCCTCTCTCCGTTTCCGGGGGCGTGGTGCGAAGTTCGTGGGGAACGGACGAAACTCCTCAACGCCCGCCTCGTCGATGGTGGCGGCGAACCCGGGGCCTACCTTGGCGGATGCCGCGTTGCCTGCGGGACAGGCGCAATCGAAGTGACGGAAGTCCAGCGCGAGGGCAGGAGACCCGTATCCGCCGCGGAATTCCTTCGAGGCGTTCGGACGCCCGACAGGTTCGAATGAACTTCGCGCGGGCCGACCGGGCATGATCCATCACGCGATGCCGCCCGGGCTTGCATCGGCCCCTTGACCTGCCGACGCCTGCGCGGCTCCAGGACTTGCCCCCGTGAAACGCCCGCTGCGAGCCTTCCGGCTCGGAAAGGCCTGGAAGCCGGCTCGACATGGACAGGATCCTAGCCCATCAGCGCCGGGTCGAAGGGATAGGATGTCAGGTTCTCGTATCCGTCTTCGGTCACCAGAACCTGGTCTTCCAGCTTGATCGAAAAGTCGCCGCCCGTTTCGCCGACCAGCGCTTCGACGCACAGAACCATGCCTGCTTCCAGTTCGTAATCGAAGGCGCCAGGGACCATCTTGTCGGAATAGGCGACGAGGGGCCACTCGTCACAAAGCCCGACGCCATGCATCATGCAGCCGTATTTCTGCTCCTGGTACTTCTCCGCAAGCCGGTGGCCGTTCCGGCTTATGTCCTCGATCCGCGCACCGGGGCGAAGAAGTTCCATGTTCGTCATGATATGCTCATGCGCATGCCGCATCGCCTCGACCATGTCGGGTCTGGGAGCATGATCGCCGATCCAGAGCGTCCGGCTGATGTCAGTGCAGATGCCGTAGCTTCCCACCAGGTCGGTGTCGAAGGCGACAATCTCGTTCATCCGGACGGTGCGCGGCCCGCATTCCTGGAACCACGGATTCGTTCGCGGGCCGCTGGCCAGCAGCCGTGTCTCGATCCATTCGCCCCCGCGCTTGATGTTCTCCGCGTGCAGCACCGACCAGATGTCGTCCTCGCTGACATTGCCGCCAGGCACCTCGCTCCGCGTGAACTCGTCCATTGCACGAACGGCGGTCTCGCAAGCATGGATGGAACAGCGCATGGCCTTGATTTCGTCCGGACCCTTGACGGCGCGCGCCTTCTCGGTGACCTCCTCGCCCTCCATCACCTCGAAGCCCGTTGCCTCCAGCGCCTTCAAGGCATGCAACATCGTCTTGTCGACCGCCAGGCGCATGTTTCCGCCACCATGCGCCTTGATCAGGTCCCGAACCTGTTCGGCAAATGCGACCGCCGCGTCGTGCGCCCGGTCTCCCCTGTCGAAATAGAAGATGTCCGCACCGGAACGGACCTCGCGGACATGCGGATTGAACGAGGAGAGAAACGGACTGTTCTTGTAGTCCCAGAGCACCATGTATCCATCCGCGCACAGCAGCACGGCCCGAAACGGGTTGTGGGCGTTCCAAAGCTGCATGTTGGTGGAATCCGTGGCGTAGCGAATGTTCAGGGGATCGAAGACCAGCAAGCCGCCAAGGTCGCGTGCGACCACATGTTCGGTCAGTCGCTCCCACCTGTAGCGACGCATCTCCTGCAGGTCGGGCAAGGCAAGCCCGGCAGCCGCCCACTCACCGAAAGCAAGCCGTGTCGGGCCGATCTCGATCCGGTCGCCGTCATTCGGCGTGTTGTCCCCGAGAAGCGTGCCGCGAGACGGGTCGATCTTTCGTGCATCGCGATAATGGTCGTCCATGGCGCAACAGTCAGTCTGGCGCCGTTTGCATGCTCGTGCGAATGCGACATTTCCGGACTCCGGCTGCGACATCCCCGGCCTGGCTGTGGGCGGGCGTGGCTTTCCGACCTGTCTTCCTTCAGCTTTCAGAAGCGAGGAACTTGCGGAAAGTCATCTCTCAGACGGCACGTGTCTTGATCGATTCCAGTCCCGATCCGCCGCGTGCGCGGCCGGTCTTCCAAGATTGGCTTCCTCAGGGCGAACGCTGCACCAGGCTGGATGGCCGGCCTCTCTTCAGGAGGCCAGCTTGCAGCGGCCAATCCGCGATCAGCAAAGCGTCCGTTCCTGCGATCCGGTCGCCGGACACAAGGTGCCTGCCATGCATTTCACGAAATGCGCGTACCTCATTCCTTGACGGAAGACATCTGACAGGCCTGGACGAGAGCCATGAATGCGGGCCAGGCCTCCGGATCGGCGACGGTCTTGTCGCGGCAAAGCGCATTGCAGAATCCGAAAGTCCGGCCTTCGAACTCAAGAAAATGAGTGACCGGTCTGCCCGAATACGGGCACTTCACGTTCTCAGAGGGGCCGGATTCCGCCGCCGATGCAGGCAGCGGCGCCGGCCCGGGCCATGCGCACCGTGCATGGTCGCGTGCGATTCGAGACAGATCCGGACCGTCCACGAGCCCCATGGCACGCCAGCGCCGGAAGGCAGGGTCCGCCAGATGGGCTTCGACATACGATCTTGATTCGGGCCGAACCAGAAGACCGTAGCCGGCAATGCGTGCGGCAACCGGAGCGAAGAAGGCATCCGCCACGGAATATCCGCCGCAGAGCCAAGGTCCGCCAAACGCGTCAAGCGCATGGGCCCAGATCGCCTCAATTCGGGCAAGGTCGTTCAGGACATCTTCGGACGGGGCATAGCCCTCGTAGGCACAGCGCAGGTTCATCGGGCAGCCTTCGCGCAACGCGGCGAAGCCTGAATGCATCTCGGCAGCGAGACTCCGCGACATGGCGCGGGCCCGAGAAGAGCCGGGCCACAGCCCCGCATCAGAATGGCGAGTTGCCAGCTCCTCCGCGATGGCAAGTGAATCGCAGATGACTGAACCGTCGTCCGCAACGAGCGTCGGGACAGTTCGTGCCGGCGGGTGGGCCACGAGCCGTTCGGCGACCGTGCCGTCACCGAGACTGACAAGGCGGACATCGACCGGGATGCCGAAGCGCTCGAAGAGCAGCCAGGCGCGCAGGGACCAGCTGGAATATGCACGATCACCAAGTATGAGTTTGTACGCCATGCCAGGGCCCCTTGCACAAGCAGCAACTTGGGCCGCTTTCCGGAGTGCCGTCCGGTTCGAGATGCGACACTTGGAGTCGCCGGCCAGTTCAGGTCGGCCGCCACGGCTCCGATGCGACAGCCTGCCGTTGCTGAGCAAATCGACGCGGCACGAGGAATCCCTGACAACCCTGTCCCGAGCCCTATCACTTCCCGACCGGGGCGTTCAACTGGACTCCAGGCCCGAACTGCCGACGAAGTCGGACAGCCGACACCAAGCAGGAGACGCGATGTGGCGACTCAGGTCGAAATGCCTGTCCTGGAGACCGCATGCGCGCCCAGGTCAGAACAGGTGGCCCAACAAGGCTGTCGGTCCGTCGGGCCACGCATCGCCTGCCAGCCGCATTGCCATGAAGATCTCGTCAACGTCATTGCGGGTCATGCCGTGGCTGCGCAATTCATCGCATGCATCAAGCGGGTCGGCGATGGCGGCATCCCGGTCCGGTTCCATGGATTCCGCGGCATAGCGTTCCGTGAGCCTCACCCTAACCCAATACTGCCCGTCGTACGAGATTCAGCCCGGCCAACACAAGAACTGCCAGAACAAGTGTCCGGAACCTTTCCTGATCCAGCCGCTCCTGGACGGCGATGCCTATGGCCGCTCCGGCCATTGCCGGAAGGACAAGGACAATTGACAGGCTCAGGCCCACACCGGACAGCACGCCGGATTGCAGATGCGCCAGCGTCAGCATCACCGCACCGGTGCCATAGACGGCGCCCTGGACGCGGACGTGCTCCGTCATCGGCACACCCAAGGCGGTCAGATACAGGGCCGTGGGCGGCCCCCAGGTTCCGGTCAGGCCGCCAAGAATGCCAGCCACGGCGCCGGTGCCGATTTCGGTCGGTCGCTGATGCCGCGCCGACACCTTTGGCCGCCAGCCAGCCAGTTGCAGCGACGCAAAGAGCGTGACGGTCGCTCCGAGGATCAGGAACAGAAGCCCGGCCGGGGCGCTCAGGACAAGCTGGCTGCCGAGGGCGATGAATGCCAGCATCGTTGCAAGGTAGCGCCAGTGCGCCCGCGCGGACCGGAACGCGGCCCTGGCACCTTGCCGAAACGCCTGAAAGAGATTGGTGACAAGGGCCGGAAGGATCATGCCCGCCAGCGTCAGTTCCGGAGAAAGAAAGGATCCAAGCCCGGAGACCAGGATCATCGGCAAGCCAAAGCCCGTCATGCCCTTCACGACGCCCGCCAGAAGGGCAAAGGCCAGCGCCGCAATCAGCGCGACGGTCCCCATCGCTGCCAGTTCCGCAGTCATTGCCGTCTCGTATCGGCTCGGCTGCTCGCAAGAAAGCGGAATCGCAAGCGACATTTTTATTCAAAATGTCGCATTCTCTTGAAATCTTCTTGCGCTGCACCTGCAAAAGCCCTAGCGTTCGCGCGCGCAGAAACTCGGGACGCGAGGGTCCGGCAGGAACATGACTGAACCGACTGTCCTCACGGGCCTCCTGAAACTGACCAAGTCTGCCACGGCATCGGTCGACGCGCTCATGGCGCGTGCGATCGAACGCGTGCGGGATCTCGTGGGCGAGAACGGCATGGTCAATCCGGACTTGCTGGACCGCGAACAGACGGCCGCGCATGGTCTGGCGTGGCTTGCAACCTGCGCGGAAGCCTTGCGGCAAATGCAGGAATGGGCTGAGCGGCTCGAAGGCAGGGGAAGGTTCGGCAAGGTCGAGCAACTGACCCACCAGATCGCCTTCGGGGAGTACCTTTCCCAGATCGTTGGCGGCATTCCGATGAGCCAGCACGAAATCGTGCGGCCTTGGGACTTGGGCCTCTCGTCGGAAGACCTGCAGGATGCGCTGTCGCCCGACGTGCTCGCGCTGACCCGGAACGGAAACTCCCAGGGCGCACGGATGCGCCTTGTGGAGCTGATCAGGACCATGAATGGCGACATCGTCTTTGGCGCCACGGGCCTTGACGACGAGCTCGAAATGATCCGCGAGCAATTTCGCCGTTTTGCCCGGGACCGAATCGAGCCGTTCGCCCACGACTGGCACCTCAACGACGAGCTCATCCCGATGGACGTCATCGAGGAACTCGCGGAAATGGGCGTCTTCGGATTGACGATTCCCGAGGAATACGGCGGGGTCGGCCTTTCCCGGACGGCCATGGTCGTGGTCTCGGAAGAACTGTCGCGGGGCTACATCGGCGCCGGTTCGCTGGGCACGCGTTCGGAAATCGCCGCCGAACTGATCCTCACCGGCGGCACCGAGGCGCAGAAGGCACGGTGGCTGCCGGGGCTTGCATCGGGAGAGATCCTGCCGACTGCGGTCTTCACCGAGCCAGACACGGGGTCCGACCTTGGATCCCTCAGGACGCGGGCGGAGCGTGCGGGGGCGGGCTGGGCGATTTCCGGCAACAAGACCTGGATCACCCATGCGGCGCGCAGCAACCTGATGGCA
This sequence comes from Boseongicola sp. SB0675_bin_26, assembly GCA_009843725.1. Classification (GTDB taxonomy): domain Bacteria; phylum Pseudomonadota; class Alphaproteobacteria; order Rhodobacterales; family Rhodobacteraceae; genus JAJEFO01. The sequence continues at coordinate 8,150 of VYCX01000559.1, read as the reverse complement.
GTGCTCGCGCGCACCGATCCCGAAACGTCGGACTATCGCGGACTGTCGATGTTCCTGGCCGCAAAGACTCCGGGCACCGACGAGGGACCCTTTGTGGATGACGGTCTTTCAGGCGGAGAGATCAAGGTCCTCGGCTACCGTGGCATGAAGGAGTACACTGTCAACTTCGACGGATTCCGGATCAACGACGAGAACCTCCTGGGCGGCGCGGAAGGGCAAGGCTTCAAGCAGCTGATGCGAACATTCGAAAGCGCGCGCATCCAGACGGCGGCAAGGGCGGTCGGAGTCGCGCAGTCAGCCCTCGACGCAGGCCTTCAATATGCCGAGGACCGCAGGCAGTTCGGCCGGTCCCTGATCGCGTTTCCACGTGTCGCCTCGAAGCTCGCAGTCATGGTCGTCGAAATCACGATGGCGCGGCAACTGGCATATCATGCCGCACGGCAGAAGGACGCGAACAGGCGCTGCGACCTCGAGGCCGGCATGGCCAAGCTCCTGGGAGCGCGTGTTGCCTGGGCTGCAGCGGACAACGCGCTGCAGATCCACGGCGGCAACGGATTTGCGCTTGAATACGGAATCAGCCGAATTCTCTGTGATTCACGGATCCTCAACATCTTCGAAGGCGCCGCCGAAATACAGGCGCAGGTCATCGCGCGGCGGTTGCTGAGCTGAATGCTGC
>VYCX01000559.1:0-7464 GCA_009843725.1 Boseongicola sp. SB0675_bin_26 | reverse complement strand
GCCGCCAACGTCTTCCCCGGCGCGCTTGCCTGCTCCGCAGCAAGCGCCGCCGAATGCCAGCGCGTCATGTCCGAACCCGTCGTGCGTCGCCTGTTTCACGGCGCATGACGTCAGGTTCGAGGCACGGGCCTGACGCGCCGGTGGCCGCAGTCTCGATGCCCGTGCAAGGTGCCCAAGGACAATCGCGTGTCAGGCACTTCCGGCTTCTGTCGGAAGCCAGGCGGAACTGACTGGCCTCGATGGGTGCCGGCGGTCCCGTCCGGCATTCTCGAGCTTGCAACGAAAGAAGGGAATGACGACGTCCTGCAGGCCTTGCAGGTTCCGGTCCCCCCTGGCCTTACGGTCACGACTCGCCTGCCAGGATGCCTGCCAGCCGGTCGCGGGCTTCGGGCAAACGACGATTCCCGAGCGCGGGGACGAGCCGCGATTTCAGGAAATGACAAGTCGTCTTCAGGCCGTCACTGATCTCGGCGGCGGTGCCGCTGCCTTGACCAAGAAGGGACGGCGACAGAGGCAGCAGGTTCGGTTTCCACTCCCCGGCCCCGGCGTCCGAGACCGCGCGGCCGGACTTGGGCGAAACAAAGGCAAGCCCTTCAGTCGCGCCCGTCACGGCGCATCTGGACAAGTCAAGGCCGAAGCCAAGCTCTTCGAGCAACGCGAGCTCCCATCGCACGTAGGCCAGCGGCCAGAAGGGTCCGTCGCACATCATTTCAAGCACTGTCAGCGTTCCGTCATACAGCGCAGGATGCGGTTCCCGTTCCGGCAGAGCGTAGGAAAGCAGGGCCGTGACCGCGTTCAGTCCGGCAAGTGTCCGACGTTCGCCCATGAGCAATGCGGCGCGGGCCAGCACCGGCTCGACCTCGAAGCTGCCCAGATGTTCCGCCAGGCGCGCACGCCATGTCACCTGAACCTGGTTTCCCGGCTCCAGGACCGGCGCCAGCCGCCGTGACCCGCCGCCCCGCACAATCCCGGCATGTCGACCATGGCCGCGCGTGAACACCTCGATGATCAAGGCGTTTTCCCCGTGACGGCGACGTGCAAGGACGACTCCCTCTTCGCACCACTCCATCAGCTTGCCTTCGCTGCCATGCACCTTTCCCGGCCGGAACCGCCGGCACTCGCACCGCGACACCGGCACCGCATGCGAACCTCGGACGCAGCCGCAACACGTGCGTTCCAGGCAATGAATTCTCGACCGGAATCCGGAAACACGCCGTCTTCCTCTCGCACGGATCCTACTCGTTTGTGCCCGAGCGCAAGAATGCCGAAGCGTCCGGACGACATCAAGCGGAACGGTCCGGAACCACTGTCACCTGGAACCTGGTGCGCCACGCATGGCAGGCGATTCTTGCAGGGTGACAAGCATCTATCGACCCGATAAGAGAGCGCCAAAGCAAGCAGCGTGCGCACCCCATGACCCATAAGATATTCGGCCACAAGTCGCCTGACACCGACTCCACCGGTTCGCCCATCATCTGGGCCTGGTACCTGAACGAATGCCGCAACACCGCGGCTGAGGCGCGGCTGCTTGGGGAACCGAATGCCGAGGCCCTCTTCGTGCTCGATCGCTGGAATCTTGACAAGCCGAATGTCCTCGAGGACGTGGGGCCAGGGGACAGCTGCATCATTGTCGACACGAACAACGTGGCGGAGCTGCCTGATGGCATAAACAATGCCGACGTGATCGAAGTGATCGACCACCACATGCTGCAAGGCGGGCTCAGGACCAAGACGCCGATCACCGTCACGGTCCGCCCACTGGCCTGCACGGCCACGATCATGCACGACTTGATGGGCGACGATGCCTCCAGAATGCCGCGTGCGATCAAGGGCGTGATGCTCTCCTGCATCCTGAGCGACACGCTCGAGTTTCGTTCGCCGACAACGACCGATGCCGACCGGGAACTGGCGGAACGTCTCGCAGGGGAACTGGACCTCGACATCGCGGAATACGCGCGGGAGATGTTCGCGGCCAAGTCCGACGTCTCGGGCTATACGGACGCGGAACTGCTGCGCGTGGATGCCAAGGCTTACGAGGTGGACGGCACGAGCCTCCGAATCTCGGTTCTTGAAACGATGTCTCCGTCCAGCGTGCTGGACCGGAAAGCGGGCCTGATGCGGGAGATGGAAGCCGTCGCCGTCGAAGACGGCGTCGACCAGGTCCTGTTCTTCCTCGTGGACATCCTGTCTGAAGAGGCCATCCTCTTCATCACGAATGACAGTGTGCGGCGCATCGCCGCCAGGAGCTTCGGGGTCGAGGCCGACGGCGACCTTGCCACTCTGCCTGGAGTGGTCAGCCGCAAGAAGCAGATCATTCCGGTGCTGAAAGTCTGAGGCATGGTTCCGTTGGTCGACAGCCTGTCGGAGATCGCCGACCGCTACGATGCGCTCTTCTGCGATCTCTGGGGATGCGTCCATGACGGCTTGCGCGGCTATCCCGAGGCCATCGATGCGCTCCGCGCCTTTCGTGCCAGGGGCGGCAAGGTCGTGCTCCTGACAAACGCGCCGCGCCCGCGCGCGGGCGTGGAACGGCAACTGGAGGCGCTTGGGGTTCCGCCCGATTGCTGGGACACGATTTCCACGAGCGGAGACAGCGCGCGGGTTGCAATGTTTCGCGGCGCCATCGGCAACCGCGTCTGGTTCATGGGACAGGATCACGACCTGCCGTTCTTTGAGCCGCCGGCGATCGTGTCCGACCCCGTTGACGTGCGCCTTGCCGAACTCAAGGACGCGACCGGAATTGCGTGCCTCGGTCCATTCGACGCGCATGCGGATCCGTCCGTGAATCGCCCCGATTTCCTCCATGCAAAGCAAAGGGGCCTGAAGCTTCTCTGCGCGAACCCTGACATGGTGGTTGACCGCGGCGACAGTCGCGAATGGTGTGCCGGGGCGCTTGCCCAGCTTTATGCGGACATGGGTGGCGAGAGCCTTTATTTCGGCAAGCCGCACCCGCCGGTCTATGCCTTGGCGAGGGAACGGCTGACGCAGATCGGGGCGCAGGTGCCTGACGAGCGGATTCTGTGCATCGGGGACGGCATTCAGACCGACGTCCGGGGCGCCTTGGGGGAAGATCTCGACTCCCTCTTCGTGACGGGAGGGCTGGCGCGCGCGCAAACGGCAACCACGCGCCAGCCTGAGCAGGCCGCCCTCGACGCGTTCATCGCCGAAGCCCGGCTGACACCGACATATGCCATCGGCTATCTCAGATAGGGTCGATGTCCCGGCAATTCTTGGCGGGCTGGCCTTTGCCATCATCTGGTCTTCTGCATTCACGTCGGCCAAGATCATCGTCAACAACGCACCGCCGCTGACGGTCTCGGCGGTCCGGTTCCTTATCGCGGGCCTGATCGCCTTGGCGTTGGCCCGCATCCTCAGGCAGAGCTTCACGCTGACTCGCCAGCAATGGCAGATGACGATCCTCTTCGGGATTTGCCAGAACGGCCTCTATCTGGGCCTGAACTTCGTCGCCCTGAAGACGGTCGAGGCTTCCCTGGCATCCATCATTGCGTCCACGCTGCCCCTGCTGGTCGCCTTTTCCGGCTGGCTGATCTCGAAAGAGACCCTGCGACCGCTGGGCATTGCGGGGCTGATTGGCGGGATGGTGGGGGTCATCCTGATCATGGGAACGCGTCTGACCCAGGGAGTCGATCCGGTCGGAATTGCGCTGTGCGGGATCGGGGCGCTGGCCCTGACCTTTGCAACGCTTGCGGTCAAGGGCGCATCCTCGGGCGGAAACGTCATAGTGGTCGTGGGCTTCCAGATGCTGATCGGGAGCGTCGCGCTCTGGGTGCCTGCGTTGGCGCTCGAGACCTGGGTCGTCAACTGGTCGGTCACTTTCGTGGCCGCATTCCTCTACACGCTTTTCCTGCCTGGGCTGCTGGCGACGTTGGCCTGGTTCTGGCTGGTCCGCCGCATTGGAGCCACGCGAGCCGCCACGTTCCATTTCATGAACCCGTTCTTGGGGGTGGCCATCGCCGCGGCCGTGCTGGGTGAGGCCATTGGCGTTCTTGACGTCATAGGTGTTGTGATCATTGCGCTGGCCATCCTCGCCGTGCAACTCTCCAAGTCGGTGACAACGACGTGACGGCCTTCGGCAAGACTCGCCTCGCCATCACGGCACAGTCGCACATGTTGCGCGGCCACGCCCTCTCTCAATGGTGTTCGATGCCCGGGTGCTGAACCACACGCAGGACCCTGCGAAGCATGTCGGCCCTGACGGGCAAAACTCATGACGCCGAGCGCATTCCACGGGCCGCTCCCGTCCCCATATTGGCGCTCATACTCAGACACGTCCTGATTCTCGCGATTGCTCACAGGGCGAATCCGGCCGCCCACCGCCTTTCCTGCCTCGTACCGCTTGCCGGCAATGCATCGGCCGTTCGGCATTCAGGCGCTTGCAAGACACACCATCTGCATCGGCGCCTTTTCCTGAAGCGAGACAGCCGTGGTGACGGTCCTGACATCCCTGCCAGGCCGTGGACTCACATAACTGATTTGCGATCCTCCGGAGCAGGAAACGGCTGACAGCCAGATGCACCGCGGACAGGAAGTTGCGGACCGTCTTGCCGTAGCGCGTGGCGATCCTGCGGAACTCCTTGATCCTGCCGAAGAACCTCTCGACGAGGTTGCGCGCCCAGCAGGTCGCGCGGTCGACGTCCTCGAACAGGATCGGGGCCAGGTCCCGGCGCCTGTGCCGCTCCACGTGACACGAAAGCACGCACTGGAACACATGGGCGCGGACATGATCCTCGGAGTGGACGCGCACCGGCCGGCTCCACACACGATGCCGGGCATGCTCCGCGGTCCAGGTCGTCGCCTGGGTTTCCGAGTTCGAGAAACCGCCCTTCCTGACCTGAAGCGTGGAGCCGCGTCGGCGGCTAGCCCTTCGATTCCTCACGCTTGATCGGAGGCTGCGACGCCCGACCGGCTCCGAACCGCCTGCAGAAGTCGGTATCCGATCCGGGGTCCTGCCTCATGCATGCCGTCTTCAAGGCTGAGAGGCAGGACCTGCGCAGTTGTCGCGAAAATTCCAGCGCGCAATCTGGGTTGCGCTTTACCGATCATGGCATTGCTGCCCGATCTTTCTGGACTCCCTCGATTCGGGCCCGCTTTCAGGATCAGCCCTTCGAGAATTCCGGATAGGCTTCCATTCCAAGCTCGGCAACGTCGAGGCCCATGATTTCGGCCTCCTCGTCAACGCGGATTCCCATCGCGTGCTTCAGGACGGTCCAGACAACGAACGAGACCAGGAACGTGAACGCTCCGATGGCGATGATCCCGAGGATCTGGGAGCTGAAGTTCGCGTCGCCATTGTAGATCGGAACCACAAGCGTGCCCCAGACACCGGCGAACAGGTGGACCGGGATTGCACCAACCACGTCGTCTATTCCGATCCGGTCAAGCAGGGGCACAGCAACCACAACGATGACGCCGCCGACCGCGCCGATCCAGAGTGCGCCGAAGAGCGTCGGAGCGAGGGGCTCGGCGGTGATCGAGACGAGTCCGGCCAACGCGCCGTTCAGCACCATGGTCAGATCCACCTTCCCGTACATGACCTGCGTGAGGTTCAGTGCAGCGATCGCGCCGGACGCCGCCGCCATGTTGGTGTTGGCAAAGATGCGGCTCACGTCGGCAATGTCGCCCACGGTGCCCGCAGCCAGCTGCGATCCGCCGTTGAAGCCGAACCAGCCAAGCCACAGGATGAACGTGCCCAGAGTTGCCAGCGCCAGGTTGGACCCGGGCATCGGATTGACCCTGCCGTCCCTGTACTTGCCAAGGCGCGGACCGAGGACGATCGCGCCGGCCAGCGCAGCGAAACCGCCCGCCGAATGGACCAGGGTCGAGCCCGCGAAGTCGCTGAAACCCGCCTCAGACAGCCAGCCGCCACCCCACTGCCAGGACGCCCCGATCGGGTAGATCAGGCCGGTCAGCGCAACGACGAAGATCAGGAAAGGCCAGAGCTTGATGCGTTCGGCCAGAGTTCCCGAGACGATCGAGGCCGTGGTTGCGCAGAACATCAGCTGGAAGAAGAAGTCGGATCCGACGGACGCGTAGTCAAGCGCTGCGGCGGCGGGATCGAGACCGACCGGCTCGAGCGCAGCTGGCGAAACCAGGATGCCGAGCCAGCCCGCAACAGACCACGCGTCGCCTGGATACATGAGATTGAATCCGACCAGCCAGTACATTACGGACGCAACGGCGAAGAGAGAGATGTTCTTGGTCAGCTGCATCGTCACGTTCTTGGATCGCACGAACCCCGCCTCAAGCATTGCAAAGCCCGCTGCCATCCAGAAGACCAGAAAGCCGCCGACCAGGAACAGGAGCGTGGTGAGGATGTAGGGATTGACGTCCGTCCCGGCTTCCTGGGCGGCCACCGCAGTCGGAACGAGCGCCGCCAGCAGGCAAAGAGTGGTAAGTTTCATTTTCTTGTTCCTTTCCCGCCTCAAAGGGCGATTTCGTTGCGTTCGCCCGGGCGCACCGGCATCGCGCTCCGGGCGTCCGGCACGACGGTCCTGCCGGATCTCTCGGTGTTGCACGCAGCCTCGACAGCACATCCGTTCCTGCCGGCAGGCATCACGCTGTCCGTCCCGGCCCTTGCCGCGCACATCATTGCCGACGCCGTCTTGCAACGGTTCCCGACATGTCCCGATCAGGCGCCAAGAGCCCTGGAATCCGGCACATGCATGGCGTCCACGCCCGCCGAGACGATCGTTCCGCGCACCACGTCGAGCTTGCACGGACTGATGGCCGCGATCATGGACTTCATCGGTTCTCCTCTCGCATTGCGGAGGCCTGGCGCAACGCAGGCTGCGTCGTCAGGAGATTGCCGTTTCTGCACCGCAGCAAGACCAAGGCGTGCCAGATCCGGAGAAGAATCGGCCAATTTGACAAAATCCGGGCAAATTTGGAGCCGATGATGCAAATTTGAGCGACAAAGGTACAAGGAATTTTCGATTGAACATAAATCTTGCGCAATGTGGACGGAACGTGTCCGAACCTGAGCTCGCACCTGATGATGGCCAGTCAATCGCAGCGCGAGTCCGAAAAGTCAGGGGATGGCATGCCATCCGCAGGCAACCGCAGTCTCCCTTGACCGCACTGTCGCGACATCGAGAACGCGAACGTGCGCATCGGGAAACGCTCCACATCTTGCCCTGAAACACTTCAAAAGGGCCCTGCCGTCAATCATGTGGCGCTACAAATTGAATTCCGAATGTCACTTCATGAGTTTCTTGGCAAACTCGAATCCAGCCAGCTTCCTACACGAATTCCAACCTTGACCGTCGCTGGCTTAAGCAATTGAATGACGAAGAAATTGTCTTCCTGCGAGAGTTTTCGGCCGTGCATTGACAGGTGTGATTCAACGGCGTCATACAATTCATTGTCCGAGCTTTGAGTCTTGACCGCATATGCCGAGTCGGAAATCCTCACGCTATCGCAGGAATTCTCGACATAATCGCGAAC
>VYCX01000400.1 GCA_009843725.1 Boseongicola sp. SB0675_bin_26 | reverse complement strand
TGTTTCGGCCCCCCTTTTCGGGGGGGGGAGGGGGCGCCAAGTCCTGTCCAACGCTCTGGGAGCAAACCCTGGCGCGTACGTACCCGTACGCGCCCGCCGCAGGATTGTACGCGAAGCTCGGTGGATGCTGCTGGCCTACGCCATTGCCGCGCTGAGCCTGTTTTCGTCGCCGCTGCTTTTTTGGATCTGGATCCTTCCGTGCCTGCTCGGTCAGCCGTTTTTGCGGCTCTACCTGCTGGCGGAGCATGGGCGATGCGCCTTTGTCGCGGACATGTTCCGGAACACGCGCACGACCTACACCAACCGATTTGTGCGGTTTCTGGCCTGGAACATGCCCTATCATGTCGAACATCACACGCTTCCCCAGGTGCCGTTTCACAGGTTGCCCGAGTTGCACGATCACATGCAGGGTCGGCACCATGTCACATCTGACGGCTACGCAGCCTTCACGCGCGACTATGCGGCATCGATGCAAAGCCGCGATCAAGCTGTTCGGGGATAGGCGCAAGGACGGATCTGGAGGTCTGGCGCATTGGACCGACCCGTGTCCTGGCTTCCAAGCTCGCTGCTGCGTTTGCGGCGAACTTGTTCATCCTGAGGCAGAGTCCCTCTATCAACGCAGCTGTCTTGTTGCCGTCCGTCCCGGGAAGTCGGGACGTCCAGGAAGTTCCGTGATCTCGTTCGATTTCCCGTCCCCCGCCAACTGCGCCAGAACCGCCTGCACAGGACTGCCTCATGGAGCGTCCTTCGGGATTGCCGGAAGGCATGCCCGCGGGCCTTGAATTGACAGGTCTCGATGGCGACGGCCCCCGGGGCGGAGAGGTCATGCGCGCACCTCGCCAAGGAATTCCTGGAAGCGCTGCCAGTCATATGGCAGCAACTCGTGGCCGCCGGGACGGAGATGGTGGCCAAGCGCCACGTGGCGGGTTTGGCGCGCTCCGGTCCACATCTCCTCGATGCCCGGCCAAGAGCACGTTTCCGGCCAGACCTCGGATGCGGCGACAAGGGCCAGGTAGGAACCGGCCGGATCGACCCAGAGGTCCTGCTCGGCGGAGGCGACGTATACCTTCCGGGGTGCCGCGCACGCGATGAGATGGTGCTGGTCCAATGCAGCTGCGCCGCCCCGAGGCCTGATCCAGTGCGGAAAGGCCGCCGCCATCTGGTCAAGCGTTTCCCCGACCGCGTGTCCGGCGGGGGCGGCGCCGGCACAACCCGAATTGTTCGCAAGCACCGCGCCGATTCTCGTGTCATTCGCGGCCGCCCATAGCGCCGCCTTGCCGAGGCGGGAATGACCCGCGACGGCAACTTGCGCCATGTCAATCCCGCCAAGCAGCTCGGCTGTGTCCAGAAGGCGCTGAATCGCCCACGCCCAGAGCGAGATCGCGCCGGTGTCCAGACCCGCGAACGGGTAGGCCCCGTGCGTCATGATTTCGTCCGGATCGTCCGGCGCCCACGAACCGTAGCAACTCACCATCACCGCGTATCCCCGCGCCGTCAGCATCCCGACTGGCCAACGATGGGACTCCGTGCCGCGAAGCACGTCGTGAAGCCGTCCGTTCTCGACGCCAAGTTCAGGCCCGCAATGAATCCGCGCCCGCGTGTCCAGCGGAAAGTCCGGACCGGGAAGGATGCCCGCAGGACCGGCGAATCCAAGGCCCGCGATCAACGGCGCGTCACCACGGCTCTCCGGTCGCCAGAGTGCTGCATCGACGACGAGATCTCTTGTGCAATTGGCCGACCGCATCGTGATCTCGATTCGCTCCGCCGGGGAACCGCGCAGAGGGCTGGCTTCAACTTCCAGTTCTGCGGGCGCGGGTGGCAACGGTCCGTAGATCGCGTCGGACAGTTCCTTCCGCCATCTTTCCAGGCGCTCTTCGAAAGGCTCGGGGCCGTCGAGCGATGCAAGCGGGAACGGTCCCGCGAACGCATCCTCAGGCGGGAGGGCCGGGCTCAATGCGTCCAGCCGTCGTAGAAGGGATGACCGGGCCTGATTGGCAGGTCTTCCGGCTGGCCTGATCGGGCGGCGCCGTAGATCGCCGTGGCAAACTCGATTGATCGTCGGCCGTCTTCCAACGTGACCTCGCGCCCGGGACGTCCGTCGAGCGCGTCGGCCATCGCCTCGAAAAGAGCCTCATATCCGGTTCCGCCCTCGGAAACGTCCGCAAGCATCACGTCAATGTCGCGTTGCCGCGCTGGATCTCGGGCAATGAACGTCCAGCCCCTTGCGGCCGGAGCGTAGGGCGCATGATCGCTTTCCACGGTGAAGCCCTCGAACATGAGACGCAGCCGGGACGTGTTGCCGGCCGCCCCAAGCGTTATCGAGGATGTCACGAGAGCGCCGCTGCACATCCGGACGGCGAGTGCCGCGCAGTCCTCGACCTCGATGTCGTTCACGCGCGTTGCGACATCTGCAAAGACCTGCTTGGCCGGGCCGAGCAGCGACATCAGGAGGTCGTGGATGTGGATTGCATGACCCAGGACGGCGCCACCCTGCTCACCGGCCCAGGTCCCGCGCCAGTCGACGTCGTAGTAGCTTGCGGGCCGGTCCCAATGAGTCTCAAGGGTTCCGGCGTAGCAGCGTCCGGCAATGCCGGAGCCAATGAGCGTGCGGAGTTGCGACATCCCGGGCCCGTAGCGGTACTGGAACACCGGGAAAATTGCCCCGCCGGTTCGCCTTGACCGCTCGATCAGCATGTCCGCTTCCGAAAGCGAACGGGCGAGCGGCTTTTCGCAGACCACCGTCTTCCCCGCGTCGAGGCCGTCAAGGCATGCCTTGCAGTGCAGATGCGGCGGCAGGCAGACATCGACAATGTCGATCTCGGGATCGGACAGGACTTCGCCGACGTCGGTTGTGAAACCGGAGCCCTCGCACCTGTCGGCAAGGTTGCGGCCCCGCGCCGCGTCAAGATCGCAGACGGTCTTGACGCGAAACCTCCCGGGCAGGGCCGTATATCCTGCGAGGTGCTGTGCGCCTATCCCCGCACCGATGATCGCAACCGTCCGCTTCATGCGGCCTCGGCCTTCATCTGCGCCTGGATCGCCAGTTCGGTGGCCGTGAACGTATGGATCTGCCGAACGGCAGTCTCGGTCCTGTCGGCCACGTCCGCAACAAGGCGCGGGAAATAGGGCAGGCCCGCGTCGCTGCAGGGGATCATCGTGTTTTCCTCGCCATTGACCAGGTACAGGTTGTTCGTCACGTGCGGCCGGCCGATGTCCGTGTACTTGCGCAGTTCGATGTGCCCTTCGGTTCCCTGGATGAAGAGCCGTCCGTCTCCCCAGGTCGGAAGGCCGTTGGGCGTGAACCAGTCGACGCGAACGTAGCCGTGGCCCTTGTCCGAGCGGAGGACCATCTCCCCGAAATCCTGGAATCCAGGTGCATCTGGCATGGTCGTGTTCTCGACATGGGCATGGGCGACCTCGGCGGACCCGGATCCGGTGAAGTGCAGGAACTGGTCGATCTGGTGCGAGCCGATGTCGCAGAGTATCCCGCCGTAGCGTTCCCGCAGCAGGAACCATGGCGGACGGGTTCGGAGGTTCTTCTTGTGGGGGCCGAGGCCGACCGTCTGGACGACGCGCCCGATGGCGCCTCCGAAGACGAGCTCTTCGGCGCGCGTGACGGCGGGCACCTCGAACCGCTCCGAGAAATTCACCGTCCAGATTCGCCCGGTGTCCGCCTGCGCGCCCCGAATCGCGTCGAGCTGCTCGAGCGTCGTGCAGCCAGGCTTGTCGACCATGACGTCCTTGCCGGCCTGCATGGCTTCGACCGCCAGGCCCGCGCGGTCCTCCGGCACCGCCGAGATCAGGATCATGGCGATTTCGGGATCGTCGAGTATGCGACGCCTGTCCGCGGCCTTGGCAACCTTGGGAAAGACCTCGTTGAATTTCCGTTCCGTCACGGCCGTCCCGTCCGTCCAGTAGGCATCGCAGGGGCAGCCTTCGGCCAGCATGTTCGAAAGCATTCCGAAAATGTGCCCGTGATCGATTCCGATGACGCCGAGCTTGAACGGCATGGTCAGCCCTCCCTCCGGTTCCTGTCCCGTAGCGCGACCCGGCACGGACATCGGGCAGGGGGCCATTGCGGTCTCCGAGCGATCCATCGCCGCCGAACCCATGATCGAAGCAGCAGGCCGGTCATTGCGCTTCGACCGCGACGCGCCTGCCGGACCGTCCGCTCCTCTCGATCGCCTCGATCAACGCGTGCACGGCAAGTGCGCTCCGTCCCGGGACCAACGGTGGCCGTCCTGCGCTGACGGCATCGGCAAAGTCCTCGATCACGAGGCGATGCCAGTCGCTGGTAAAGGCCATCGGGTCGGCGCTGGCGCCGCTCGCCATGGACTCGCCGGAGGACTCCGAGCGACCGTCAAGCCAGTCGATCTTCAGGACCCCGGCCCCGAGTCTCGCCGAGGCGTCCCGGCAATGGAGAGTGATCGTCTCGCCTGCTCCCGGGAATCCTGCAGTCGTCGCGAAGAGCTGGCCCACGGCGCCGCATTCGAACTGCAGGCCGGCGACGACGAAGTCCTCGGCCTCCATCCGGTGACGTGCCGTGGTGACGCACATCGCCGTCACTTCCGAGACCGGTCCGGTGAACGTCAGCATCAGGTCGAGCGTGTGGATTGCCTGGGAGATCAGGACGCCCCCGCCATCCCTCGCATAGGTTCCGCGCCCCGGCTCGTCGTAATAGGGCTGCGGACGCCACCACGGCACGTTGACCTCGACGGCCATGAGCGGTCCAAGCGACTGCATGCGCGCGGCCAGATCCTCTGCCACGGGCCGGGCGCGATGTTGCAGCATGATCCCGAGCGGCACGCCCGATCTCTCGCAGGTCTCGACGATCCTTGTCGCGGCCGGAAGCGTGCGCTCGACCGGCTTCTCCATCAGGATCGGCTTTCCGGCCCGTGCAAGGGTCTCGACGATTTCGGCCCTTGCATCGGGCGGCGTGGTCAGGATGGCGAAGTCGACTGATGCATCTTCGGCTATGTCCTTCAGGCTGTCCGCCGCATGTGCGCCAAGCCCGGGATGGGTGGCCAGGAAATCCGTACGGCTCATGGGGTTCCTGGCGAAGACGGGACCGAGCGTCACCGCGTTCGATCCGGCGATCGCGTCGGCATAGGTTTTCGAGACCATGCCGAGACCGATCAGCGCGGCTTTCATGGGCCGATCGCGAGCGCCTGCCCGCTCTTGCCGTCGAAGAGGTGGAACGTGTCGGATGGAAGCGTCGCGCCTATTGTCTTGTTGCATTGCAGGGGCATCTGCACGGTGAGCCGCTCGCCGTTTTCGAAGACGCCGTAAATGTAGGTGACCGAGCCCAGCAGCTCGAAATTCCGCACCTTGATCTGCATGTCGTCGGTGCCGTCAGGCGATACGCCGATCGCTTCGGGCCGGATGCCGAGCGCCACCCTGCCATCGCTTCTCGCCGCCAGTTGCACGTCGCGGGTCAGGCCGCTGTCCAGCGACAGGCGGTTCTGCTCGATGCGGCCATCCAGGAAGTTCATCTGGGGGCGCCTATGAAGCCCGCGACGAACCTGTTTGCAGGACTGTTGTAGAGATCGAGCGGTCGTCCGACCTGCTCGATCCTGCCGTCTCGCAGCGCGACGATCCGGTCCATTATGGTCATGGCCTCGATTTGATGGTGCGTGACGTAGATCATCGTGTTGCCTAGCTCGTCATGAAAGTTCGATATTTCGACGCGCATTTGTAGGCGAAGCTCCGCATCGAGGTTGGACACCTGCATTGAGAGCAGTCGGTCGCGGAATTCTGCGAAGGGTTTCAGGGGGCGTCAACACGGTACCTTGCTTCGCGGTGTTGCCTGCCGCTTCCGGTCCGCGCCCGCTGCCTTTCCGGTCGCGGGCAACGCCGCAGCCACTTGGCCGGAATTGCGGGTCGGTGAAGCCTTGCGGCGCCGGTTTCAGACCGCCGGTCGATGCGTGATCAGGCCGAACGGCTCGAATTGCCACTCATAGTCAAGAGGCACCCGATCAGTGGCGGCCGTTGCGCGCTTGAACTCGTACACCCGCTCGTGCGCGTCTTCCCGTGAGGCCACGATCAGGCACTGCGACAGGTGTCGTCCGCCGTCATAGAGGTCGACCAGCCCGCGCATGGCTTGCGAATTCCCGGCATCGACCGCGAACCCGCTTTCCCAGCAGCGCAGTACGGCGACGCACTTGCCGCCCGCGCGGACGTTCAGCCGGCCTCGTCTGCGCAAGGATCGCTTGCGCGCAAGTTCCAGGCCGTCGCGAACCTCCTTTGGCAAGAATTCGGACATAGGACAACACCTCGTCCTGGCACACTGTACCGATTCGTTCCCGTGGGAAAGCTCTGGCGGCAAGTTGCCCACGTGGGTTGCGGACGAGGTCTCGGCATGGGATGGAAGAAGTCCTGCGCATCTGCATCCTTTGTTCGGAGCAACTGTTCGCCAGGTCGCGTTCGGCGACAAGGATCATCGATCCGGTTGCCTGCATGGTGCAGGGAATGCGCGAATTTCCGTGACATTGTGGGCGGATTTGCCCTAAACGCTGCCTGATGCCCGCACGACGGGGCGATCCCGCCGAAACCGCGGCAGACATTGCAGAACTCACGTGTCCGAAAGGGAGGAAGCCACAATGAAGATGACCACCGAAGAAGTTTTCGTCAAAGTCCTCCAAAGGCATGGCATCCGCCACGCCTTCGGCATCATCGGATCGGCCTTCATGCCGATCTCGGATCTCTTCCCCAAGGCTGGCATCACGTTCTGGGACTGCGCGCACGAAGGGTCGGGTGGCATGATGGCTGACGGCTACACGCGTGCGTCTGGCAGGATGTCGATGATGATCGCGCAAAACGGGCCCGGGATCACCAATTTCGTGACTGCCGTGAAGACAGCCTACTGGAACCACTCGCCGCTCCTTCTGGTCACGCCGCAGGCAGCAAACAAGACAATCGGCCAGGGCGGATTCCAGGAAGTCGAGCAGATGAAGCTTTTCGAGGACATGGTTGCCTACCAGGAAGAGGTGCGTGACCCGTCCCGGGTCGCAGAGGTCCTCACTCGGGTCATTGCGCAGGCGAAACGCGCTTCGGCACCTGCCCAGGTGAACGTCCCCCGGGACATGTGGACCCAGGTTGTCGACATCGATCTGCCCGAACCGATCGAGTTCGAGCGCTCGTCGGGCGGCGAGAACGCCGTGGCCGACGCGGCCGCTCTCCTGTCGTCGGCCCGGTTCCCCGTCATACTCAACGGCGCCGGCGTCGTGCTGTCGGAGGGTGGCATCGCCGCGTCCCGGGAACTGGCTGAACGGCTCGATGCTCCGGTCTGCGTTGGCTACCAGCACAACGACGCCTTTCCCGGCTCGCATCCGCTTTTCGCCGGGCCGCTAGGCTACAACGGTTCAAGGGCCGGCATGGAATTGATCAGGCAGGCCGATGTCGTGCTCGCTTTGGGCACGAGGCTCAATCCGTTCTCGACATTGCCTGGCTATGGCCTCGACTACTGGCCGAAGGAAGCGAAGATAATCCAGGTGGACATGAATCCCGACCGGATCGGGCTGACCAAGAAGGTCACCGTTGGCATCGTCGGCGACGCCGCCAAGGTCGCCAGGGGGATTCTGGCCCGGCTTTCCGATGCGGCGGGTGACGGCGGGCGCGAAGAGCGCCGGAACACGATCGCGACCACGAAGTCTGCATGGGCGCAGCAACTGGCTTCGATGGATCACGAGGACGACGACCCGGGCACGACCTGGAACGAGCGCGCGCGCGCGGCCAAACCCGACTGGATGAGCCCGCGCATGGCATGGAGGGCCATCCAGGCCGCCCTGCCGCGTGACGCGATCATTTCTTCTGACATCGGCAACAACTGTGCCATCGGCAACGCGTATCCGGACTTCGAGGAGGGCCGGAAGTACCTGGCACCCGGCCTCTTTGGTCCTTGCGGCTACGGCCTGCCCGCCATCATCGGCGCCAAGATCGGCTGTCCGGACGTGCCGGTTGTGGGATTCGCAGGCGACGGCGCCTTTGGCATCGCGGTGACCGAACTCACGGCCATCGGGCGCAGCGAATGGCCTGCGATCACGCAGATCGTCTTCCGCAATCACCAGTGGGGCGCGGAAAAGCGGAATTCAACCCTCTGGTACGATGACAATTTCGTCGGCACCGAACTTGACGAGAACGTCTCATATGCCGGAATCGCCAAGGCCTGCGGGCTCAATGGCGTCGTGGCCTGGAACATGGAGGAGCTCACTGCCGCGCTGAACCAGGCGATCAAGGACCAGATGAACGGCGGCAAGACCACCCTGATTGAGGCAATGATCAACCAGGAACTCGGAGAGCCCTTCCGTCGGGACGCGATGAAGAAGCCGGTCGAAGTGGCAGGGATCGACGCCGCCGACATGGCTGCGGAGTAGGCGTCGGGCGGCAAGGCCATGCCGTGCCTCGCCCCGCGGGCGCACCGGCAGCCTTGCACTTCAATGGCAATGGGCAAAGGGGAGGAGCCATTGCAGGCAATGTCCATCCTGTTGATGCGGGACACGGGCCGGCAGACGGCGGTGCTCACGCGGTTTGGTGCCTTCGCCTGTCGCCTCCAGGCAGGGTTTCCGGTCAGGCGCCGAGCGCAATCGAGATGACGGTGGCCGCGACGATGTCATCCACGCGCGCGCCTCGGCTCAAGTCGCAGACCGGCTTTCGAAAGCCTTGCAAGACCGGCCCAACGGCCTGCGCCCCGGCCAGTTCCTGCGCGAGCTTGTATCCGATGTTGCCTGCGTCAAGGGAAGGGAAGACCAGGACGTTGGCATCTCCGGCCCCTGATCCCTTGCGCCCGGCAATCTCCGGATTCAGGGCGGTGTCGGCCTGCACGGGACCGATCGCTGCCACGCCCGCCGCTTGTGCCGCTTCGGTCGCCGCAGCGACCCTCGCAACGGAGGGTCCCGTGCCGCTCGTGCCTGTCGCATACGAGAGAAGCGCCACTCTTGCCTCGCCCAGAAGCGCTTCTGCAGAGGCGGCGGAGCTCTGCGCGATTCCTGCGAGCTCGCCTGCGTCCGGATCCACGGAGACAGCGCAGTCCGCGAATATCATCTCGCGCCCTCCGGGAAAGGACATGAGAAAGAAGGATGAAGGCTGCCGGATTCCGCCGGCAAGGCCGATCGCAAGGGACGCCGCCTCGATCACGCGCCGGGTTGGAGCCAGCGCGCCTGCGACCAGGACATCCGCCTCGCCAACCGCAACCATTGCCGCAGCGCGCACAAGCGGCTTGCCAATCATGCGACGCGCAAGCGCGGGCTTGACCCCCCGGTTCCTGACAACCGCCTCCGCAAGATCGTCTGACGGTTCTGCAAGCTGCACCGGTGTTGCAAGGCCGCCGGTGACAAGCCGGTCGGCGGCGTCGCGCATGCGGTCGTCTTCCGGCATCTCCGGCATGACGACTCGCGCGTTCCTTGCCTTTGCCGCTTCGAAGGACCTCTCGAGAGCATTCATCATCAATTCCCCTGTCGTATCAGGAGCAGCTACATGACCGAAGCACCGAAGATCAACCGCGGCCTCATGGGTGTGCATTTCGACCGTTCGGCAGTGTCGGACATAGATGGGGCGGCCGGCCGCCTTTACTACCGTGGATACGCGATCGACGATCTGGCGACGAACGCGACGTTCGAGGAGGTCGCTCACCTGTTGATCATGGGCGAATTGCCAAATGCAGACGAGCTGGCGGAATTCGATGCCAGGCTGAAGGCTTCGCGCGTTCTGCCTGACGAGGTCATCGACATAGTTCGGGCAACCTCTGGCGGGCATCCGATGAACGTGCTGCGCACCGCTGTTTCCGCACTGGCTGCGCTGGAATCCGACGCTCAGGCGGCGTCGGAGGAAGGCATGCTCGAAAACGGGATTCGCCTGACGGCGCAGGTGCCAATGATCATCGCCGCGCACCACGCCATTCGGTCCGGACGCGAGCCGGTGAAGCCTGATCCGTCGCTCGGACACGCCGGGAACTGGCTCTGGATGCTCAAGGGCGAGACACCATCGGAAGACGCCGCGCGGCTCGCGGACGTGGACTTCATCCTTCACGCCGAGCATGGCGCCAACGCATCCTCGTTCGCGGCAAGGGTGACGGTTGGCACCGAGGCTGACATGCATGGCGCCATCACGACCGCGCTTGCCACGCTTGCGGGGCCGGCCCATGGCGGAGCCGCCGAAGACGTCATGAAAATGGTCGAGGAGATCGGCACCTCGGAAAATGCGGCCGAGTACGTGCGGCAAAGACGCAAGAACAGGGAGCCGGTGACGGGCTTTGGCCACAGGGTCTATCGAGCCGAGGATCCGCGCGCGCGGCACATGCGTGACGGCGTGAGAAAACTTGGCGAGGAAATGGGCCAGCCAGAGTGGTACGAGATCCTGCAGGCGGTGGTCGAGGCGATGAAGCCGTATGCGCGGCACGGGCTGAACGTGAACGTCGATTTCTATTCCGGCGTGGTCTACCAGCTTCACGGCATTCCCATGGACCTCTACGTGCCGATTTTCGCCATCGGACGGATGCCGGGCTGGGTTATCCAGTGCCTTGAGCAGAAGCGGGGCAACATCCTGATCCGGCCGCTCACGTTGTACAACGGCCCGGAGCCTCGCGACTGGGTTGCGCTGGAGGACAGGTAGGCCCGCGCACGCGCTCCGGCGGGCAGGGCGATGATCAGAGCTTTTCCCGATACAGGATCTGCTGGGTGACGCCCGCGAACAGCAGCCAGACCGTCGTGATGATCAGGCCCCAATGCGCCCAGCTTTCGGGGTCGAAATCCACCCAAGCGGCCCATCCTGCGAAGAACGTCCAGGCGAACGCCATGGGCAAGGAGATGGCTCGCCATCTCACGGTGCGGAACGGATGCACGAACTTTATCGGCAAGAGCATGGCCACCGCCAAGACGACGACCAGAGTCAGGCTGATCCAGAAATCGGGCTTGATGGCGAAAAGAACGAGAACCACCATGTTCCAGCAGGCCGGGAAGCCGTTGAAGGAATTGTCTGACGTCTTCATCCGGGTGTCGGCAAAGTAGATCGCCGAAAGAAAGGTGATCACGATGATGGCCACCCAGCCGGTCCATCCCGGCAGCAGGTCGGAATGAAACAGGGCGAAAGCGGGAATCACGACATAGGTGAGGAAGTCGACGATCACGTCCAGGATGGTGCCGTCAAGACGCTTAGCGTTGACCGTGACACGAGTCGCACGCGCGAGAGGACCGTCCAGCCCGTCCACGGCGAAAGCCACGAGAAGCCAGAGGAACATTGTGGCCCAGTTGCCCTCGACCGCCGCCAGGAGCGCCAGCATGGCGAAGACTGCGCCGGATGCCGTGAGCAGATGGACCAGGTAGGCATTTATCCGAGGCGTCATGAACCCGTCATGACGCATCTCGGGCAGTTATGCGATGCATTTTGCAGCTTTCCGCAAATTTTCGCTTCCCGAATGCAGGCATTGCGTTGCGCGCGCCGGATCTTGCAGCCAGTTCCCCTCGCCTCCGGCGTCTTGATCGCTCGCGACCGGAGCGCCTCACGATATCCCTTTTCGTCCGGTCTCGGCCCGGACGGGCGATGAAGGCCGCTTGCGTGGGGAGTGCGTTCCCGCACCATGAAACCGGAGTTGCATCGGCGCCACCCGGGCTTCCAGGCAAAGCGGTTGCACCGTCGGAGCGCCGGAGCAATGGGGAAACCGTCTTGTCTGTCATCGGCGCGATCCTGCGGCGCACATGAGCTTCGGCAAGTCGCTCAATTGCCGTGATCGGGTGCGGCTCGTCCCCGGGTCCCCGAAGGCGGTTGCTGGGGCAGGGTCAGTGCGTGCCGTCAGGGCGCAGACAATTCTTGCCGGCCGGCGAAGAACCGGCAAAGTTCAGCGTCCGGCACCTGGCCGTCAGAAAAGGTGAAGGTGCCACGGTCGCGGATCTCCTCGGCCGCTCTCCGGACAAGTCCGAAGGTGGCGCGTGCGAGCGAGCCGCCGATGCTCACCCGCTTCACCCCAAGGTCCTCCAGCTGGCTCACGCTCAGGGGATTGCCGGCGAGACCCACGACGACATTGACGGGGGCCTCGACCTCCTTCACGAGTCTGCCGATGGTCTCCGCGTCGGCGATTCCGGGCACGTAGAGACAGTCCGCTCCCGCGTCTCGATAGGAAACGACCCGTGCCACGGACTCCTCGAACGGGTTCGCGTGGCCCGAGAGATAGCATTCGGCCCGCGCGGTCAGCGTGAAGGGAAACGGCAGGGAAGCGGCTGCGGCCGCCGCCGCCTCAACTCTCTCCACAGACAGTGCCCGGTCGTACAGTCCGCCTGCGCCGAAACTGGCCGAAAAATCTTCTATGCTTGCGCCTACCGCGCCGGCATCGGCCACCCAGAGGATCGTTTCGGCAACGTCCTCCGGCGCATGCCCGTAGCCATTTTCTGCATCGACGCTGACAGGAACGCGCACGGCGCCAGCAATCCGGCACGCCTCTTCCAGTGCAGCCTCGCGGGCGAGCGCGCCCTCGTAGTCCGGGAGCCCGAGACCGAAGGCGATGCCCGCGCTCGTGGTTCCCACCGCAGCGAAGCCGGCCGCTTCCAGCATGCGGGCACTGCCGGCGTTCCAGGCATTCGGCATCACGAAAATCCCGTCGGCGGCATGCAGGTCCTTGAACGCGGCCCCCTTGCTTTTCTGCACTTCACTCATAGCGTCCCTTACGTATGTGCGCCTGGCGCCGACGGAAACGATGGGCCTTGCCCAGGGCCGATGTCAATGGCGTCGAGATCATGCGTCAGAAGGGCGCGAACAGCCTCGAGCGATCACGGCTGCGACCGCTTGAGGCCACGCACCAAATGTTCTTTATTTGTTGATAGTCCTTGATTTCTGGGATTGGTATTGCAGCGACTGTTCACGGAGCCGCGGACGCAAGGCCCATGGCGGCGGCTCCAGGGATGGCAGGCATGAGCGGAAAGAGACAATGCTTCGCCTGCTTCGCGTCGGAGCGCAGAGTCGAAAGGTGAATGGAGCCACGGACGTGAATCGCGGAGATCAATCCAGGGTTTCCAGCGAAGGAACGTCGCGCAGTCGAGACATTGCCAATTGGCATGCGCCTTCGGGCGAGCCTTCCAGGCCGGCGTAAGGAGACGAGACGATGAGCGCAGTCCGGTCGAACCGCCAGCGGTATGCGGCACGCCTGAACGCGTTCAAGGCTGCGCTTCCGCCGGATCGGCGCGACGTGCCGCATCTGCTGGAACTTGTCGCTCGCGTCGGGACGCTCGACGCCGCCGATCTCAATTTCCCCGACCATGTCTCTGCCGTCAACGAGGCTGCGGTGCGCGCCGCTCTTGCGGCGAGCGGAGTGCGCCTGAACGGTCTTGCCATGCGGCATTACGGAGAGCCTGACTTCGCAATAGGCGCCTTCACGAATCCTGATCCCGCAATTCGGCGAAAGGCCATCGACCAGGCGCGTGAAGCGATCGACACCTGTGCCAGGCTGGGAGCTCGGCAGCTGACGTTGTGGATGGGGCAGGACGGGTTCGACTACGCCTTTCAGGTAGACTACGCCCGGGCTTGGGACGACACGATTTCGGCAATGGCCGAGGTGGCCGACCACAATCGCGAGATAGATGTCGCCATTGAATGCAAGCCGAACGATCCGCGAGCCTATTCGCTGATGCCGGATGTCGGGTTGACTCTGCTCGCCTCGAAGGAGCTGGACCGACCCAATGTCGGCGTGACGCTCGATTTTGCCCATGTCCTCCAAGCCGACGAGATGCCGGCTCACGCCGCGAGTCTTGTCGCGCGTCATTCCCGTCTGCTTGGTGTTCACCTGAATGACGGCTACGGCAAGCGCGACGACGGCTTGATGGTTGGAACCGTGCATCCGGTTGCAACTGTTGAACTCTTCGTCGAACTGGATCGCGTCGGTTACGATGGCGTGATCTACTTCGACACGTTTCCGGATCTTTCGGGCTTGAATCCGGTCGAAGAGGTCCGAACGAACGTCCAGATGGCCGAGCGACTCCGCGCCGTGGCCGGCAAGCTCCGCGCAAACAGGGACCTTGCCGCTGCAATCGCCCGCCAGGATGCCGCACTCAGCCAGCGCATCGTTGCCCGCGCGCTCTACGGCGAATGAGCGGGATCGTCGTTCTCGGTGCGTTGCACCACGATGTCGTCGTGGATGCGCCGCGCATGCCGGGCCTGGATGAAACGCTTCCGGGCACGCGTGTCGACTACCGCTTCGGCGGCAAGGGTGGCAACCAGGCGCTTGCCGCTGCGCGGATGGGCGCGCAGGTCGCTATGGCCGGACGGGTCGGGCGGGACAGCGCGGCGGGGATGATCCGCGCTGCGATGGATGAGGCGGGCGTCGAGCACTCGCTTGTTCTGGAAACCGACGCGCCCACCGGCATGAGCGTCGCGATCACGCTGCCGTCGGGCGAGTACGGCGCTGTCACCGTGCCGGGCGCCAATCTCGAAAATGACGGTGACGTTTCGTGGCGGGAACCGCCGCAGGCAGGTCTTGTCCAAAGCGAAATTCCCGAGGCCGCAAATCTTGCCTTTGCTTCCCGTCTGCCGCCTGACTCCCTGCTGATTGCGAATGCTGCGCCGGCGCGCCGGCTTTCCGTCGAGTTGGCGGAGCGAATCGACGTGCTGATCGTGAACCTCATCGAGGCCAAGGGCCTGACAGGGCACGGCAATCCGGAAGGCGCCCTGGCCGCGCTCGCAAGCATGGTGCGCGGTGCCGTTGTCTTGACCCAGGGTGCCAATGGCGCGATATTGCTTGCGAACGGCCAGATGACACATCATCCGGCGTTTTCGGCCAAGGTCGTGAGCACGCATGGGGCAGGGGACATGTTCACGGGCGCTCTTGCCGCCCGGATCACCGCGGGTGATTTGCTTCAGTCGGCGGTGCGTTTCGCTCAAGCCGCCGCAGGGATGTTTGTGTCCTCGCCTGTCAGCCGGCGTCCCGAGGTCACGCACGCTGCCGTCGAGGCATTTCTTGCCCGGAGGTAGGCGCGAACCGGCGGTTCACGGGCCGATGCCATCGGCGAGGGCGGCGTCGGTGCGGAGGGATCGATGACCAGGTTTCGGACGCTTTTCGGAACGGCCAAGCCGGTTATCGGCATGGTTCACCTTGGCGCATTGCCTGGATCGCCGCTCCATGATGCCAAGACCGGCATTGGCGGCCTTGTCGAATCTGCGCGTGAGGATCTTGCAGCTCTCCAGGAGGCCGGATTCGATGCAGTCATGTTCGGCAACGAGAACGACCGGCCCTACGAATTCGATGTCGACACGGCCTCCACTGCAACAATGGCATTCGTCATTGGGCAACTGAAGGACGAGATCGCGGTGCCCTTTGGCGTCAACGTTCTTTGGGACCCAATGGCGACTGTTGCACTGGCAGCTGCCACAGGCGCCGCCTTTTGCCGGGAGATTTTCACGGGCACGTACGCCTCGGACATGGGGCCTTGGACACCCGATGCCGGCAAGGCGATGCGCTATCGTGATCGTCTGGGGCGTCCGGACCTTGCAATGCTCTACAACATCTCCGCCGAGTTCGCCGACAGCCTTGACCGCCGATCTCTTCCGGACCGGGCACGTTCCGCGGTCTTTTCCTCGATTCCCGACGCCGTGCTGGTTTCCGGCAACATCACGGGCGAGGCTGCGCGCATGGAAGATCTGGAAGCGGTGAAGGCGGCGCTTCCCGACACGCCGGTCATGGCGAATACCGGTGTGAAGCACGAGACCGTCGCCGATGTATTGAAGGTCGCTGACGGCTGCATCGTCGGCTCGGCACTGAAGTTCGACGGCGATACGTGGCGGGCAATAGATCCTGATCGGGCGAGGGACTTCGTGCAGCGGGCAAGGTGCGCGGAATGAGCGTCCGCGAACTTCTGACCGATCTGATGTCAATTCCTGGCCTTTCGGGGCATGAAGATCGCGTACGCCGGCGGATTGCCCATCACCTCGGCTCGCTGCCAAGCGCAAGTGACAGGCTGGGCAATCTCTGGACCACTTTCGAGGGGGGCGGGCCGAGCATACTTCTGTTCACCCACATGGATCAGCCCGGTTTCGTGGTCCGCAAGATCGAAGCCGACGGCTTTCTGCG
>VYCX01000372.1:702-16124 GCA_009843725.1 Boseongicola sp. SB0675_bin_26 | reverse complement strand
TTCTCATGCAGGTCGCCCCCGGCGGGCCATTCACCTCCGAACGACCCCTGCCGCCGCAGGTACTGGCGAACATCGAGGCGCGCTACGGGCTTGACCAGCCGCTCTGGAAGCAGATGTGGGACTATCTGGTCGGCGTCGTCACCCGGTTCGACTTCGGGCCGTCGTTCGCCTACAGGGACAGGGACGTGAATGACATAATCGCCCAGGGGTTTCCGGTGACCCTGACCTACGGGCTGATTTCGTTCGTCGTTGCCACACTCGCGGGAATGGGCATCGGCGTTGCTGCCGCGATCCGGCACAACACCTGGCTCGACTACATCGCGGTCGGGGCTACGTTCTCGGCCCAGGCGCTGCCGAATTTCGTGATGGCCCCGATTCTTGTCATCGTCTTCACCTGGCAGCTCGGCTGGCTGCCGGGCGGCGGCTGGAACGGCGGTCAGTGGCAGTACCTGGTCATGCCGGTGATCGCGCTTTCAACGTCTTACGTGGCGTCAATCACCCGAATCACGCGGTCGTCAATGCTTGAAACGCTGAATTCGAGCTTCATCCGCACCGCCCGTGCGAAGGGCTTGCCGGAGCATACGGTGATCTGGCGGCACGCGATGAAGCCGGCAATGCTGCCCGTGGTCAGTTACCTGGGGCCGACATTTGTGGCGATGATCACCGGTTCGGTCGTGATCGACGTCTATTTCTCCACCGGCGGGATCGGGCGGGCCTATGTCGATTCGGCGTTGAACCGCGATTACGCGGTGATGCTTGGGATCACGATCCTCTATGGCGGGCTTACGGTGCTCTTCAACCTTCTGGTTGATCTTGCCTATGCTTGGCTCGATCCGAAAATACGGTACTGAAATGGTCCGTCGCACCGCGCAGTCCGAACGGATCATCGAAGCGCTCGCCGAAGGCGAGGCGATCCCCGGCCGGTCGCTTTGGGAAGACGCCAGGCGGCGGTTCTTCCGGAACAACGCGGCGACGGGCGCGCTCATCTGCCTCGGCCTCGTGGTGCTCTTCACCGTCGTCGGGCCGCTCTTCTCCCGGTGGTCGATCGAGGAGATCGACTGGGCGCGCATGAGCAACATCGCGCACGAAGGCCATCCGTCCATCGAAAGCGGGCACTACTTCGGTCTCGACGATCTCGGCCGCGACCTGTACGCCCGGACGATCCAGGCGACCCGCACGTCGCTGATCGTCGGCGTGATCGGGGCGCTTGTCGCTGTCGTGATAGGCACGCTTTATGGCGCTGTCGCGGGCTTTGTCGGCGGCTGGATCGACAACGTGATGATGCGCGCCGTGGACGTCCTCGTCTCGATTCCCTACATGTTCATAATCATCCTTCTGATGGTGATGTTCGAGCGATCCTTCCTCATGCTCTTTGTCGGCATAGGGATCGTCTCGTGGCTGGACATGTCCCGGATCGTGCGGGGCCAGACGCTTAGCCTGAAGAACCGTGAATTCGTCGAGGCCGCGAAGGCCGCCGGGGTCGGCGGCTTCACGATCATCCTCCGCCACATCGTGCCGAACCTTCTGGGCATCGTCGTGGTATATGCAACGCTTTTGGTTCCGCTGATGATTCTCGTGGAATCCTTCATCTCGTTCCTCGGACTCGGCGTGCAGGAACCAAATACATCGCTTGGCGCACTGATCTCCGAAGGGGCCGGGACGGTGATCTACGGCACGCCCTGGCAGATCGCATGTCCGATTTTCTTCTTCCTCGTCACGATCATCTCGCTCTTCTTCGTGGGCGACGGGCTTCGTGACGCGCTTGACCCCAAGGACCGCTGATGAGTGTCATCGAAGTCACGAACCTTTCGGTCGCCTTCGACACGCCGGACGGCGCTGTAGAGGCTGTCAAGGACGTCAGCTTTTGCATCGATCGCGGCGAATGCCTCGGGGTCGTCGGCGAGTCGGGAGCGGGGAAGAGCCAGACCTTCCTCGCCGCCATGGGGCTTCTGGCCAGCAACGGACGCACGAGCGGGTCGATCCGGTTTGGCGGGCGCGAGCTTCTGGACCTCGCGCCGCAGGAGGCGCGCCGGGTGCGCGGCGCCGAGTTGGCGATGATCTTCCAGGATCCGCTGACCGCGCTGACCCCACATCTGACGATTTCGCAGCAAATGAGCGAAGTGCTGTCCACCCACCGCGGGACAAAGGGGGCGGCAGCCGAGCGCATCTGCCTCGACTGGCTCGAACGGGTGCATGTTGCGGAGGCAAGGCGGCGGTTCCGGCAGTATCCCCATGAGCTGTCCGGCGGAATGCGCCAGCGGGTAATGATCGCAATGGCCATGCTCTGCTCGCCGAGACTTCTCATCGCAGACGAACCGACCACCGCGCTCGACGCGACGGTTCAGGCGGAAATCCTCGATCTCATGGCAACGCTTCAGGCCGAAGAGGGCACCGCAATCGCGCTCATCACGCATGACATGGGCGTGGTGGCGCGGATGTGCGACCGGGTGGAGGTGATGCGGCAGGGGGAGTTCGTCGAAACAGGGAATGTCGACAACATCTTCCACGCCCCGCAGCATGGTTATACCAAGATGCTCCTCGATTCGATGCCCAGGCTTGATCAGGCAAGGCCGCCAGCCTCCGCAGAAGTCCCGCAGACGGGCGAGATCCTGAGGGTCCGCGACATGAAAGTGACCTTCCCGGTCAAGCTCGACCGTGGGCTGTTCGGACGCGCGGTGGACCTCCCCGCCGTAGATGGGGTCAGCTTCGATCTTGCACCAGGAGAGACTCTCGGCATCGTCGGTGAATCAGGGTGCGGAAAATCGACGTTGGCGCGCGCGGTTCTGCGGCTCCTCCCTGCGACGCACGGGTCGGTCACATGGCTCGGCAAGGAGCTGGCAATGCTGGATGGAAAGGCTCTCACCAAGGAGCGGCGGAACCTTCAGATCGTCTTCCAGGATCCTTTGGCGAGCCTCAATCCCCGGATGACGATCGCCGCATCCATCGCAGAACCCTTGCGGACGTTCCAACCCATGCTGACCTCCCGCGAGCGCAAGATCAAGGTTGCCGAAATGATGGAGCAGGTGGGACTCGACCAGCGGATGATCAACCGCTACCCGCACGAACTGTCGGGTGGCCAGAACCAGCGGGTCGGAATCGCGCGGGCGATGATCAACCGCCCGAAGCTCGTGATCTGCGACGAGGCGGTCTCGGCTCTCGATGTCTCGATTCAGTCCCAGATCATCAAGCTCTTGAAAGAGCTTCAGGCCGACATGGGCCTCTCGATGCTCTTCATCAGCCACGATCTGTCGGTGGTCCGGGACATCTCCCATCGGATCATGGTGCTCTACCTCGGTCAGGTCGTCGAACTCGCCGGGCGCGATGCGCTTTGCGATGCCCCTGTGCATCCCTATACTCGCATGCTGATTTCCGCCGCGCCCATCCCGGACCCCCGGGTTGAACGGACACGAAGCCGAATTCGGGTTCCCGGAGAGCTCTCCTCGCCACTCGATCCGGAAGCAGCACTCCGGTTTCTGCCGTCCAGGCGCGGGCAGCTTGGCTACAGGCCCAGGCTCCAGGAAGTCAGGCCGGGACACTGGGTGGCCGAGCACGATTCTCTGGAGACGATCCTTGCCGACAAGGCAAGCCTTGGAATGCCCCGCTCAGCAGTGGGCTGAAATGTTTGCCGAACAAGCCTCCGCCTGAAAATTTCTCCGGCATGCTCGTGTCCATCAGTTCCTTGCACGCCGGAGAAGCCACGGAAACACGCACAGATTATGCGCTTGATGGAGCGGCGTTTGCGCGTTCATTTTGATCGACGAACCGACGCAACAATCGAACTTGATCTATTAAGGGAGAACTTTCAATGGACCGACGCACATTCTTGAAAGCGGCCGGCGCCGGCGCTCTCCTTGCCAGGGCTGGAACTGCCTGGGCGCAAACTCGATCGAATCTCTTGCCGGTCCTGCCGTTGAATGACTTGACGGATGGGTTTGACGAACGGATTCAACTGAACCTGAACGCAGCCTCGCATGACTTTGGTTCCGGTGCCGCCAGCAAGAGCTTTGGCATCAACAGCAACTATCTGGGTCAGGTGCTGCGGGTGAAACAAGGACAGACACTGCCCTTTGATGTCGTCAACGGGATCGGCGAAGTGACAACCATTCACTGGCACGGGTTGCACATACCGGGTGAGGTTGATGGAGGCCCTCACCAGGAAATCGAGCCGGGCCATACATGGGCTCCTGACGTGCCCATCCGACAGCAAGCCGCGATGACCTGGTTCCATTCCCACATGCACGGCAGGACGGCCGAGCAAGTCTACAAGGGCCTTGCGGGCGTGATGCTGGTCGAGGATGACGCCAGCCTGTCAGCCGATCTGCCACAGACCTACGGCGTAGATGACTTCACCATCGTCTTGCAGGACAAGAAATTCGATGACGAGGGAAAAACGAGCTATTTCCTGACAGGGGAGACCTTTGAAGAGGGCTTTCTTGGCGACACCTTCGTTGTCAATGGAACCATTGCCCCGACAGGACAGAATGTTCCCGACGGCCTGGTCCGGCTACGCATTTTGAATGCGTGCAACGCCCGTTTCCTGACATTGAGGATGGCGTACGGTCCGCTGACCGTCATTGCGTCCGACGGCGGCTTCCTGGCATCGGCGGTAGAGACCGAAAACCTGATCGTTTCGCCGGGCGAACGCTACGAAGTGCTTGTGGACATGAGCACCCTGGAAACCAACAGCCTCACTGCCGCCAGCTTTCCCGGCTACGGACGGCTCTTCAGGTTGCTGGCACAGTTCATCAATGAGCAGATCCCGGAAACCACGGTGCTGACGCTGTCCCGAACAGGGGAGAAAGGGTTCACAGGTTCCATGCCGCGTCGACTGGCCAACCTCCCTCCGGCTCATGCGGATGAGGCAACGGTAACGAGGGAAATCACCTTGAACATGGGTGAAAGTGACGAACTGGCGACTCTTGCAGCAAATTGGGGGAACTTCTGCGGTGAAGGCATGGGCATGGGAATCAACGGCCAACCGATGAAAATGGATCGAATCGACCAACGCGCCCGGTTGGGCGAAACAGAGCTTTGGAGGATTTCGGCAGAGGAAGAGATTCATCCTTTCCATGTTCATGGCTGTTCGTTCCGTATCCTGAGACAGGAAAGCCACGACACGGTGTCCTATGCACAGGGTTGGAAGGACATGGTGCATGTACAGAACGGCGAGGCGGAAATCCTGGTGCGTTTCGACCACGAGGCACCGGATCACGCACCCTACATGTATCACTGCCACATTCTTGAACACGAAGACTGCGGCATGATGGGACAATTCACTGTGTCATAGGCAGCGTGAATGGCTGATTCAGTCAGGACCACCTCTTTGGCTCAAATGGTCAGGATTTGCCTCCGACAAGGCTTCCAGTCCCTGGAATCAGAGACGTGTCTGGCTGGGGTGGTAGGATTCGAACCTACGGTACACGGTACCAAAAACCGCTGCCTTACCACTTGGCTACACCCCACCGAGCGGGCGTTACTTACGCAAGCCTGATGGTTCATGCAAGACCGCAGTCCGCGATTCAACGCATTCCGGCTGTCAGGCTCATCCGTGCTGTTTTTCGATCTTCGAGAGCTTCCCGACGATCAGGGAAATCACCGCAGCGAAGAAACTGAGAAGAGCGCCCATCTTCGCCGCATCCTGGACAGCGCCTGGATCGAAGGCAACCGTGGCGATGAACAGCGAGACCGTGAAGCCGATCGCGGCCACGCAACCGATCACGAAGAGATCGACGATGCGCACGCCCGCCGGCAATCCAAGCTTCATCGGGTTGGCCGCGAACCAGCCGAAGAGCAGGACACCGAAAGGCTTTCCCACGATCAGGCCCAGGAGGACCAGCCAGGTCGCCGTGCCAATGGCGGAGAACTCGACGCCCGCGTTCAGCAGGCCAAAAAAGAACAGGATGACCTCGACGGGATGTTTCAGCAAATGTTCGCAGTGGTTCAGCAGGTCCGTCAAATACTGCTCCGCCTCGGCGAAGATGCCAAAGGCGCGGTCTGCATGGGGAAGTGTCGGCACGATGGGGAGCAGGCCCAGCGCGGGATGCAGGCCGCTCTCCTGGAATCCGTACCAACTCATGGCGCCCGCCACCAGATAGGGCCAGAATGACAGTTTCTTGCGCACCCATGTCGACTTGCGGCGCAGCTGGTCCGCCCTGTCCAGCCAGCGAGGCAGCCAGTTGAAGAGGACGTAGACGCCGATCGCCGAGAAGACCGACAGCAGGAACCATTCGGGCGCCAGTTCGCCGGACGGATAGAAGACCGCAAGGATGATCAAGCCGCAGGCGTCATCGGCGATTGCGAGGAGCAGCAGGAAACGAACCGCCGGATGTCCGGCGCCGAACACGAGCCGGCCCACGAGATAGCTGAAGGCGATGTCCGTGGCCGTCGGAATGGCCCATCCGTTCGCCACCGCGTCATAGGTGTCCGAGCCAAGATATGCCGCGACCCCGAGATACACGACGATCGGGCCGACCATGCCTCCCGCGGTCGCGACGAGCGGAGTTGCGGCCTTTCTGCCGCGAAGCGATCCGTTCTCAAGTATGACCGCCTCCCAGACCTCCTTCGCCGCGATCGCGAAGAAGAAGGCCATCAGAACGTCGTTCACGAGG
This sequence comes from Boseongicola sp. SB0675_bin_26, assembly GCA_009843725.1. Taxonomy (GTDB): domain Bacteria; phylum Pseudomonadota; class Alphaproteobacteria; order Rhodobacterales; family Rhodobacteraceae; genus JAJEFO01. Next base: position 9,516 of record VYCX01000372.1, on the reverse strand, counting down.
AAATGGAAACTCAGGACCCTCTCCACGTCCGGCAGGTCGCTGATGCCGTAATGCTTGCCGTAGGCCTTCAGCCAGTAGCCTGCGTCCGCGCCCACCCAGTCGTTGAACCAGAGCGGATACTCGACCATCAGCTTGTAGGTTCCGGGATAGGAATTTGCCCAGACAAGCGCAATCAGCGCCCCGATGATCAGCAGCAGCGAATAGTTGGTGACGAAGTTCCAGACGCGATACATCCCAACGCTCCTTCAGGCATTCTGCCTGAAATAAACTGCCGAGCCGCGCTGGGCAAGCCGAGGGCCCGCAATTCCGAGACGCCGCGCAGAGCTGGCTGCATCCAGATCAATCCATCCAGAACTGGCGGAAGCTTGGCAGGCCGTCAGGCGGGGCAAGCGAATCGCCCCGTACCGGCGCTCAGGCGATCATGCCCCACGCAAATCCCGCGATCAGTGCCCCCAGAAGTGCAATCCCGAGATAGCCGGCAAAGACCCGTGGCTTGACAAGCGCCCAGACGGCAATGGCGGCAGGAATGGAACTGACGCCTCCAGCCAGCACGAACGACATGGCAGCTCCAGGGGCCATGCCCTGGGCCAGCAGGGCATCCACCAGCGGCACGGCGGCATAGCCGTTCAGGTAGGCCGGTGCGCCTACGATGGCTCCCAGAAGAACCGGAACCACGCCCTCGCCGCCCAGAATGCCCGCGATCATTTCCGCAGGCACATAGGCCAACATCAGCGCTTCGATCATGTAGGCAAGCATCAGCCACTTGCCGAGAAAGAGCGCGTTTTCAATGACGGCACCACCAAAGACCTCTCGACGTTCGCGTTCGCGCCAGAAGCGCCACTCTGGCGTGCCCTCGAAGGGCGATGGGCCGCAGCCGCACCCATTGGCCTGGGGCTGCGGCCTCAAAGGGTCGGCAAAGACCGGAGACCGGAAGCAGAGTCGGACGATCATCCCGCCTAGAAGACCCATGCCCACTGCACCGACGGTCTTCGCGACAGCGAAAGGCGTGCCGAGCGTCCCGGCCGTGATCAGGAACATGGCCGGGTCCATCAAGGGGGAGGAAAGCCAGAACGCCATCACCGCGGACAGCGGCGCACCGACCGCCAGAAGGGCGGCGATGAAAGGGATCACTTCGCAGGAACAGAACGGCGACAGTCCGCCGAGAAGCGCTGCCAGCACGATCATCCGCACCTCGCGTCCCTCGAAGGCCTTCGCGAGCAAGGCTTCCGCGCCGGTCGCCTTAAGGAGTCCGACCGCCAGAACCGCGAACAGGATGAACAAGCCAGTTTGGGAAAATGCGCCGATCGCGAATCTGACGGTTTCCCTCGCCTGCGACGGATCGACGAGCGCTACGACAAGCGGCAGCGCCAGGACCAGAAGCCAGATCCGGTCGATCCTCACCCGTCCAGCGATCGATGAGGTCAAGTCAGCCATGATGCATGGCCCTCCCGTCGGCCGCGTCGGCGCAGCACTCGTTCAACAGGAATGTCGAGAGTTCCTGCATGCGTTCATAGGCGGCGCCGACGCAGATGATCCTGCGCCCTTCCCGTACCTGCCGCACAAGGCCCGCCGCAGCGAGGAATTTCATGTGGTGGGTCAACGTGGATCCGGTCACTCCCGACCTCTCGCCCAGCTCTCCAATGGACAACCCGTCAGGCCCGGCACGCACGAGGACCCTGAGCACGGACAGGCGCTGCTCCGAGCCCAGCGCCGCGAAACTTGCGGCGGCCTGGCTCAGGTCCGGCGTCGATTCGGGTGTCGTTATTTTCATATTTCTAGAAATATGAAAATAACGGCGATTGTCAACGGAATTGTGCACGGAGGGACAACCTGGAAATCAGGACTGGCGGCACGACCAAGCTGGCCGTCGCGCATCATGCACAAACGGTCGGTCGAAGTCACCGATCAAGGACCACCGGGTTCACCATGTGGATCGGGTCGCCATTGGCAAAAGCACTGACCTGCTCGAAAACGTCCCGGAACTGCAATTCGAGCTCGTCTTCGGTCACGTAGCCGATGTGAGGCGTCGGCAAGACGTTGGGCTGGCTCAGCAGGACATGCGCCGGATCCTGGAGCGGCTCCGTATCGAACACGTCGATTGCAACCAGAAGGCGGCCGCGCCTCGCTTCGGATTCGAGCGCGCCGGGTTCGATCAGGCCCGCCCGGGACGTGTTGACGAGAAGAGAGCGGTCAGCCATCGCAGCCAGATCGGCACCATTGACAATTCCGCGTGTCGCCGGTGTCAGGCGGACATGCAAGCTGACGACGTCAGACGTCGCGAAGAACGCCTCACGGCTTTCGGCGACCTGCCGCCCGTCCGCCCGAGCTCGCGCACGGCCTTCCTCGGACCCCCACCACTGAACGTTCATGCCGATCGCGTCCGCATAGCCCGCCACGACCCCGGCAATGCGACCGTAGCCATAGAGTCCCAGCCGCCGGCCGCGAAGGGTCCGACCAACGCCTGCTTGCCAGTTGCCAGCCCTGATCGAGTTCACATGCTCCGGAATCTTCCGCCAGCTCGCCAGAATCAGTGCCAGCGTCAGTTCGGCTGCAGCATGGGAAGGCGTGCCCGCGTGCATGTTCGAACACAGCAGCACGCCGTTTCGCGTGCAGGCATCAACGTCTACATGTGAATACGCGCCCCGAAGCGAAATCAGCCTGAGATTGGGCAACCGGTCGAGAAGCTCCGCCGTGATCCGGGATCTTTCGCGGATGAGCACCATCGCCTCCCCCGTGAACAACCGGGCGGCCAGCGCCGCAACATCCGTTTCGTGATCGGTCCAGACCGTGACGTCGTGGTCTTCAAGCAGGCCAAAGCACGGCAAGGTCCGGAGCGTGTCGGACCAATCGTCAAGAATGTGAACTCTCACGCCTTCGCCCCGCTTCCTCTTTCCTTGCCGCCAACACGTCCGATGCGTCGGCCATTTGCCAAGATATGTGCGCAAGCCAACGGTCGACGCAATCCCGTCAGGGCGGGCGCCGGGACGCCTCCGGCCCGCCGCCCGCAAGTTTCGAGCAAGCACCGTCCAGGATCGTGGCCAACCGACCCGGAAGCCTGTAGGAGATGCAGAAGCCAGGAGCGGCACCAGGGGACCCATGGACAAGGGCATTTCCGATCTCAAGAAACGTCTCGGCGCATGCAACCTCTGCACAGCGCGCTTCGCGGCAACGGCCACGGGGCATCGGCCGCGCCCGGTTGTCTGGTTCGAATCCACCGCCCGCCTTCTTGTCGCCGGACAGGCGCCCGGTCGGCAGGTGCACGAGATCGGCATTCCCTTCAAGGACAGGTCGGGCGATCGCCTCCGCAACTGGATGGGTGTCGACGAGTTGACCTTCTACGACACCTCGCGCGTCGCCATCGTGCCGATGGCATTCTGCTTTCCGGGCTACAGCACCGACGGCAGCGACCTGCCGCCACCCACCGCCTGCGCGCAGACATGGAGGGCTCGCGTGCTCGACAGCTTGCCTGCCATCCGGCTGACATTGCTCGTCGGCGCCCATGCGCATGCCTGGCACCTCGGACTCCCTCGGAACGCCAGGGTGACCGAGACCGTCCGCGACTGGAAGTCCCGGCTGCCGGATGCGTTTCCCCTGCCCCACCCGTCTTGGCGGAACACGGCCTGGCTCAGCGCCAATCCGTGGTTTGAAACGGACCTGCTTCCTGAACTCAAGGCCTGTGTGCAGGAAGCGCTCGCTTGACGGGCACTCCAAGGGAATGCGGCCCCCGGCGGCAACAGCAATGCACTTCCTCGAACGGCCTGAAGCCATGCCCAAGCCCCGTCAGGCATTCGCGAACTGTCCGCGACGAAACTTCAGTATCCCAGGCGCCGGTCGACGAGATGCAGCAGCGGCTCTCCGACCTCGCCACGGCGAATGTTCTCGACAATGACTCCGACAGCTGTGTCCGGCCGCGTGGCGGACGCGATGTGCGGCGTCACGGTGATGCCCGGATGACCCCAGAAGGGATGGTCGCCCGGCAAGGGTTCTTCGCGAAAGACGTCAAGCGTCGCATGCGCAATGTGGCCGCTGTCAAGCGCGGCGAGCAGCGCGTCATCGTCGATCAGCGGACCACGTCCCGGGTTGATCAGGACGGCACCCTTTGGCAGGAGAGCAAGCCGCTCCGCGTTCATGATCTCCTCTGTCGCGGGCGTGAGCGGCAGGAGGAGCAAAAGCAGTTCGGCCCTGCCAAGCGCCTCGACGAGCCCGCCTTCTCCCGAATGGCACGTCATGCCCGGCACGTCCTTCACGCTCCGGCTCCAGCCCGTTACGGGAAAGCCCAAACCCGAAAGCGCCTCTCCCACGGCGCGGCCAAGCACGCCGAGGCCCAGGATCGTCAATGGTCGATCGCGGGCAAGCGGAGGCACGTAAGGGTCCCAGACCGCATCGCGGCGACAGACGTCCCTGTCGATGCCGAGATGATGCCGCATTGCGTGGGCAACACACCATTCGACCATGCCGTCTGTCAGTCCCGGGTCCACCATGCGTGCGAGCGGCGCCGTCAAGGACTCGTTGCCGATCACGCTTTCCACGCCCGCCCAGAGATTCAAGACCGCCTTGGCACCCGTGAATGGCGAAAAGTCCTTCATGTCGCTCCACGGCGCATAGACGATGTAGTCAACGGTCTCCGGCGATCGAGGCATTCTCTCGTGAATGACCTCGGCCTCGATTCCGGAATCGGTCAGTGCGGCCTGCAAGAGCCCGCCATATTCATCCCAGTCCACGCGCTGCCCGGAAATCAGGACCCTTATCAATTTCGCCACCTGTAGACATGCGCAGACTGCACCAGGCCGAAGGCCACCATCAGGACCAGCAGAGCCGATCCGCCATAGGAGACAAGCGGAAGGGGAACTCCCACCACCGGGGCAAGCCCCACGACCATCGAGATGTTCACCAGGACATGAAGGAACAGTGCCGCCGACACGCCCAGCGTAAGAAGCGCACCAAAGCGATTCTTGTTCCCGAGCGCCGACAGGACGCACACGAAAATGATCAGGCCGTACAGCGAAAGGAGGGAAAAACCTCCGACAAATCCGAACTCTTCGGCAAGCGTCGTGAATATGAAGTCCGTGTGTTTCTCTGGCAGGAAGTTCAGGCGTGACTGAGTGCCTTGCATGAAGCCCTTTCCGGCCCACCCACCGGATCCCAGCGCAATCTTGGACTGCGTGATGTGATAGCCTGCCCCAAGGGGATCGATCGAGGGGTCAAGGAATATGTTGATCCGGCGATACTGGTAGTCTTGCAGGATTTGCCAATCCGTGCCGCGCGAAAGAAAGACCGTGAACACCATGCCTGCCACCGCGCCCACCACGCCCAGGAAGTACCACCAGCTCACCCCTGCGCAGAACATCACGATGCCGCTGCCCACCACCAGGAGCACCATCGTGCCCAGATCCGGTTGCCTGAAGATGATCGCTGCCGGGATGAGAATCAGGATCAGTGGCACGAGAACCCATTGTGGCCGCGACACGCTCGAAAGCGGCAACCAGTCGTAATAGGCCGCGAGACACATCACGAGCGCGATCTTCATCATTTCCGAAGGCTGAAACTGGATGAAGCCGAGATCGATCCAGCGCTGCGCACCCATGCCAACGGTTCCGAAGAACTCCACCATGACCAGGAGAACGAGAGCGCAGGCATATGCCAGCCCGGAAACCGAGCGCCAGAACCAGATCGGCACAAGGCCGATCAACAGCATCAGGACGAGACCCGCCGCGAACCGCACCATATGCGGTTCCGCCCAGCGGGACACGTCCCCGCCCGCCGCCGAAGTCAGCATCAGGAATCCCACCGAGGCAACCGTAGTCAGCAGGACCACAAGCGCCCAGTTGACATGGAGAATCTTGCGCGCGCCTCTCGGAATGAACCGTACCCTGTACTCGAGGAAGCTCATGCCCTGCTCGCCTCCCGGACCGGTTTCTGGGGCGGGCGCAACTCCATCTCCCGATGCTGCTGCTGAATCGCTTCCCGCTGGTCTGACGGATAGGCTGTCAAGGGCGGAACGCCCCCGGAAAGCGCGTAGAGCAGGATGTCTCGTGCCGGCAGAGCCACGAGCGCGCCGCTGCTGCCATGCTCGATGACCACGGCAATGGCGTATTTCGGCTTGTCGTAGGGCGCGAATGCAACAAAGAGGCCGTGATCCCGGAGACGCCGGGGGAGCTCCTCGTTCTTCGTGACTCCCTGATCACGCTCGGTTTCCGAGATGCTGCGCACCTGGCTGGTTCCTGTCTTGCCAGCCATCAGGAATTCTTCGGCAACGATCCGCGCATTCCGCGCCGTGCCCCTCGGGCCATTGACCACGTTGAACATGGCCCGCTGGACCAACTGCATCAAGCCATCGGGCAAATCGATCTCTGCGGCCGGCTCGACCGGTGTCTCTACGCCATCGATCGACTTGATCAAACGTGGCTTGACGGCCCGCATGCTCGCAATGCGCGCGGTCATGACCGCGAGCTGCAACGGCGAAGCCAGAACGTCGCCTTGCCCGATGCCGGCATTCAATGTCTCGCCCTGAAGCCAGCTCTCGCCACGAACACGCGCCTTCCACTTGATCGACGGCACGAGTCCGGACCTTACGGCCGACACGGGAATGTCAGGGCGCTGCCCCAGCCCGAATTCCGCGCACAGCTCCGCGATGCGATCGATTCCGATCCGGCGGGCAGCCTCGTAGAAATAGACATCGCAGGATTGGGCGAGTGCCGTGTCAAGATCCATCCGGCCGTGGCCGCCGGACCTCCAGCAATGGAACTTGCGCCCCCCGAACTCCAGGTGTCCAGGACAATGTATGGTGTCGCGCGGGCCCAGCACTCCAGCCCGCAGGGCCGCCAGCGCGGTCATCATCTTGAATGTGGATCCCGGCGGATACTGCCCCTGGACGGACCTGTTGAACAGGGGCACGTAGGCGTGATCTCGGAGCGCGCCATATTCCTTGACCGAAATCCCGCGCACGAACAGGTTCGGATCAAAGGACGGTGACGAGACCATGGCCCGAATGCCGCCGGTCTCGACGTCAATGACGACCGCGCTGCCGCTTTCGCCCGCGAGCCGCGCCAGCGCATAGTTCTGAAGCGCATGATCGACGGTCAGCTGCAGGTCGCTGCCCGGAACGGATTCATCGCGACCAAGCTCCCGCATGACGCGGCCTGCCGCGCTGACCTCGATCCGGCGGAGGCCGGCACGCCCGCGGAGATCGGTCTCGCGCTTCGCCTCGATTCCGATCTTGCCGAACTGATATCCCGGAATCTGCAGGACGGGGTCCGGCGGTTCCGCCCGGGACAGGTCGCTTTCGCTGACAGGCCCGACATAGCCGACCACATGCGCGAAATCCGACCCCAACGGATACACGCGCGACAGGCCGACTTCAGGCGTGATGCCGGGCAAGGCCGGCGCATTGACCGCGATTTCCGCGACATCTTCCCAGGCCAGTTGGTCCGCAAGCGTGACCGGCACGAACGGACTCCGGCGATACATCTCCTTCAATGCACGCTCGAGCCTGCTCTCATCAAGCTCTACGAGCCGCCGGACCTTGGCAATTGTCTCTTCCACGTCACCGGCATCCTCTCGCACGATGACAATCCGGTAGTTTTGACCGTTTTGCGCGACCGGGATTCCGTGCCGGTCGAAAATCTTGCCCCGGCGCGGAGAGATGAGGCGAACGTTGACGCGGTTGTCCTCGGCCAGAAGCTGGTAGTTTGCCGCCTCGTGCACCTGCAGCTGACGCATCCTCAGCACCAGGGTTCCCAGGAGGGCAAGCTGGCCACCGCCCAGCACGAGCGCGCGCCGCGAGATTATTCCGGCACTCTCGTCGGATTCTGCCCACGAGCGATTCATTTCGCCTCTCTCTCAGGACCGCTCCCTGTCCCCAGGATGCAGCTTTCTGATGCCGAGAACGCGCTCGGACAGAAGAACGACAACCGGATAGAACAGGATGGCAAGCCCCAAGTGCATGATCGTCACGTCCATGCCGGCATGACCGGCACCGGACAGCAACAGCATCATGGTCTCCACGGCTTTCATCACCAGGAGCACGATCGCAATCAGCAGCCATTCCGCGAACAACGTCGCCGCAAACGCTCGTGCGCGTCGTCCGCGAAGGAACTCGCCGGCAAGAACCACCAGGGCCGCCCAAAGCCCGGGGGGGCGCATGAACAGTATGTCGGCAACCAGGAAGACCGCTGCCAGAAGAAGCGCAGGCACGTATTCGGGGCGCCTGACGACCCAGGCAAAGGCCATGACCAGAACGAGTTCCTGACCGGGCACCCAGTCGTCAGGACCAATGTCCAAGGGCAGAAGCTGGACGAACCCCGCGGCGCCCGCAAGCAGGAAGAAACCCGCCCGAAACAGCCAGACACGGCTCACGAAGTCAGCCATCGGCATTCTCCCCCGCCGCCTGCACGGCCTCGACCGGCGGCAGCAGCGGGCCAACCAGCACCGCCGGAGCATCCAGTTTCTCAACCGGCGGGCTGCGAAGCACACGCAGGAATTCCATCCGGTCGTAGTCGGCCGCAAGCCGCAGCCTCAGGCGACCGTTGCGGTCCAGCACGACATTTCCGACCAGCAGTCCCGCCGGCAGCACGCGACCGGCACCGGATGAGATGACACGATCGCCCGGCCGCACGTCATCCGGGGCGTCAATGAGTTCAAGGACCGGCAACCGCGAATTGTCGCCCGAAAGAAGCGCGTTTTGACCCGATGGCTGAATCGTGACAGGGACGCGACTTGTACTGTCCGTCAAGAGCAGCACCCGGCTTGAACGCTGCCCGACTCCGAGGATCCGGCCGACAAGTCCGAGCCCGTCCGTGACGGCCCATCCATCCG
>VYCX01000372.1:0-692 GCA_009843725.1 Boseongicola sp. SB0675_bin_26 | reverse complement strand
CCCGACATTCAGCAGCACGGAATGACGGTAGGGTGAGCCGCTGTCGGCAATGACCTTGCCCGTGACCACGGTCAGCGCCGGATCCAGCCGGGCCCTGTTCAAGTTCAGCAGCCTGGCGTTCTCCTGCTCCAGTTGCAGCGCCGTCTCTCTCCAGGCCTTCAGCCGGCGAAGTTCGTCGCGCAATTCGCGGTTCTGACGCCGAAGAACGGCGTACGACTGAATCTGCGTTGCCAGCTTGACCGTCTCCGTGACCGGCACCAGGGCCCATTCCAGATTCGTCACGACAAAATCGACCGCAGCAATCCGCATGCGCTCGGCCCGTGACGTGTCGCTTCGCCAAAGAACGAAGGTGGCAAGAAGGACAAGCACCAGGCAGCCGACGGCCAAGTGCCTGATCGGACGAAAGTAGTCGACTTTCTTGTCGTTTCGCCGTGCCACGATCCTACTTTGGCAACATCCCTGTTCCACGCCTATGGCAATTGATCATGCCATCCGATCCGGGAGGAATCGACACCGCGACATCCACAGTGCGGGAATACAGAAAGATGTGCCTCCCCTTCAACTTTCGTAGTCGATCACATGGCGCAACTGCTTTTCGTATTCGAGCGCCGTTCCCGTCCCGATGGCGACGCAATGGAGCGCGTTGTCGGCAACGCTCACCGCAAGCCCCGTCTGTTCACGGATCGCCAGGT
>VYCX01000092.1:8954-16737 GCA_009843725.1 Boseongicola sp. SB0675_bin_26 | reverse complement strand
AAAAAGCATACCAAAGCGTGTGCAGTTCAGGATATCTGATTTCCGCAAGGGAGCACGCCCATGAGAATCGCCATCATCGGAACCGGCGCGATCGCGAGCTACGTGCGCGAGGCGCTTGCCGCGACCCCGCACGCGATCGAGGCGGTCCTGGTGCGCCCGGAACGCGTCCCGGAGGCGCCCGGGCGGTTCATCGGATCCGTCGCCGCGCTGCCGGACGGCCTGGAGGCGGTCGTGGACTGCGCGGGCCATGGCGCCCTGCGCGACCATGGACCCGCGGTCCTGGAACGCGGCCTGGACCTGGTCTCCGTGTCCGTCGGCGCCCTGGCCGACGCCGACCTGTCGGCCAGGCTCGAGGCGGCCGCCCTCAGGGGAAACGCCCGCCTGCACCTGGCTAGCGGCGCGATCGGCGCGCTCGATTGCCTGCTCTCGGCACGGGTGGGCACGCTGGACAAGGTCACCTATGTCGGACGCAAGCCCCCCAATGGCTGGAAAGGCTCGCCCGCCGAGAGCGTGACAGACCTTGACGCGCTGGAAGGCGGGACGGTGACGCATTTCGTCGGATCCGCCCGTGACGCTGCCCTGCGGTATCCGAGGAACGCCAATGTCGCCGCCGCCGTCGCGCTCGCGGGCATCGGGTTCGACAGGACGGAGGTCCGGCTGATTGCCGACGCGGACATCGTCGAAAACGTCCACGAGATCCGGGCCCAAGGGGACTTTGGCACGTTTCAGTTCCGCGTCAGCGGCAAGTCCCTGCCGGACAATCCGCGGAGTTCCGCGCTCGCGGCCATGAGCGTCATCGCCAAGCTTGACCAGATGTCGCGCCGGATCGTGCCGTGACCTCCCGGCACGCCCGCATCCTCGATCGGGCGCTGACCCGCCTGAAGCTGCGCCAGCTTCGCCTGCTCGTCGCCGTGGGCACCCACGGCAACATACAGAACGCCGCGCGCGAACTGGGCATTTCCCAACCGGCCGCCACCAAGATGATCCAGGACCTTGAACTGGACTTCGAGGTCACCCTGTTCAGCCGAACCAATCGCGGCGTGATCCCGACCGTCTTCGGCGAGACCCTCATTCGCCACGGCAAGCTCATCTTCGCGCAGGTCTCCTACGCCACACAGGAGCTGGACGACCTGAGCGAGGGGAATTCCGGCCGCGTGGTCATCGGCACCTTGCTGGCCGCCTCCACCGGCCTTTTGCCGGCCGCGATCGACCGTCTTCTGACCGTCCGGCCCAAGGTGGCCATAAAGATCAGCGAAGGCACGAACGAGGTGCTGATCCCCTCGCTCCTCTCCGGCAAGATCGACATGGTCGTCGGGCGCCTGTCCACGCTTCGCTACCGCGAGAGGATCACGCGAGAGAAGCTCATCGAGGACCGGATCGTTGCGGTCGTCGGCCCCGAGCATCCCCTGGCCGGCATGCCGGACGTGTCCTTCGACCAGATCCGGCCCTACGGCTGGCTCCTGCCGCCCCTTGAGACGACGCTGCGCCGGCAGGTGGACCAGTTCTTCGTCAACCAGCAGCAATACGTGCCGCCGCGCGCGATCGAATCGGTCTCCTACTTGGCCAACCGGGCGCTCCTGCAGTCGCGTGACCTGATCTGCCTCATGCCGGAGGAGGTGACCGCGCAGGACGTCGGCAACGGGAATCTGGCCCGACTCGACTGGACCGTGCCCTTTGGCCGCGGGCCGATCGGCATTTCGCTGCGCGCCGACGACAGCCTGTCACCAGCAGCCCGCGCGTTCAAGGCGGCGCTGCACGAGGTGGCGGCCGAACGAGGCGCCTGATATTCATCGAATTGATATCAGTATTCCCTCAATTCACTTGAAGCTGCGATGCGCTTCGCCTGATCTGGTTCGGCGGACGCAGGAGGCTCGCCGATGTATCCGGACCTGAGGCTCTTCATTGACGGGCAATGGCGCAAGGCTGCAGACGATCTGGCCGTGGTCAACCCGGCCACCGAGGAAGAGATTGGCCGCCTGCCATGCGCGGCACGGTCCGATCTCGACGACGCGCTCGACGCTGCCGTGAACGGGTTCCGGGTCTGGAGCCGCACGCCACCACGCGACCGGGCCAATCTCATCCGGCACGCGGCGGCGCTGATTCGGGAGCGCCGGGAGGAGATCGCCCGGACCATAACCCTGGAACACGGCAAGCCGCTGCCCCAAGCCCGCCTCGAGGTGATCCGCGGCGCGGAGTTCTTCGAATGGGATGCGGGCGAGGTCATGCGGACCTATGGCCGGGTGATCCCCGCGCCGAAGGGGCACAGGCTTTCCGTGCATCGCCAGCCGATCGGCGTGGTCGCGGCGTTCTCGCCGTGGAACTTCCCGATGAGCCAGCCTGCACGCAAGATTGCGGGCGCGCTCGCCTCTGGCTGCTCGATCATCATCAAGGCGGCCGAGGAGACCCCGGCCGGCGCCATCCACATCGCCCGCGCCTTCCAGGACGCGGGCCTGCCGCGGGGCGTGCTCAACCTTGTCTTCGGAACGCCCTCGGACATCTCCGAATACCTGATCCCGCAGGATCCGGTGCGGCTGGTGGCCTTCACCGGCTCCACCAGGGTCGGGCGGCACCTGACCGGCATCGCGGCGCAGAACGACACGCACGTCCTGATGGAACTGGGCGGCCACGCCCCGGTGATCGTCTGCGAAGACACGGACGTCGAGGCCGCGGCCGTCTCCGGCGCGGTCCGCAAGATGCGCAATGCCGGGCAGGTCTGCACCTCACCCACGCGCTTCTTCATCCATGACAGCATCTTTGACGCCTTCGCCGAGGCCTTCGTCTCGCGCGCCAGGGCGACGGTCGTCGGCAACGGGATGGATGCCGGCGTGGAGATGGGCCCCACCGCCAACGACCGCCGCATTCCCGCCCTGGCCGCGTTGGTGGAGGACGCGCGCGACAAGGGCGCGTCCGTGGCGACCGGAGGCGCCCGGCATGGCACCAAAGGATATTTCTTCCAGCCCACTGTCTTGCTGAACGTGCACGAAACCGCCCGGATCATGCAGGAGGAGCCGTTTGGACCCGTGGCGGTCTTGAACCCCGTGGCGTCACTTGATCATGCCATCGCCCAGTCCAATTCCGTGCCCTACGGGCTTGCCGGATATGCCTTCACCAACCGGGCGGACTACATCGACCGTCTCGTCGACGAAGTCGAAGTCGGCAACCTCTCGATCAACACGCTGGAGGCGTCCATGCCGGAAACCCCTTTCGGCGGCGTGAAGTCCAGCGGCTCTGGGCGCGAAGGCGGTACCGAGGGCCTTGAGAACTACATGAACGTGAAGAACGTCTGGCACTCCGCTGCGATTGCCTGAGACCAGACCTGCGCCGTGGTCGCAGCGATTTTCCCCCGGGTCCGTGGCGCATGAAAGCGGAATGCAAGCTGCGCGGGCTGATCGATCTCACGAAGAGCGGTCGAGAATGCTCGAACTTCCAGGGATGTTGCCCCACGGCGACCTCAACGCCGCGCGTCTGCCAAGTTCCGCCAAGACCGCACGCACCGGCCTGGAACCCCAGTCTCTTTCGGCTGGCGTCCGCGGCCTTGCGAATGGGCGAACGGCCAAAATGGCGGACGGTGCAGGCACAAGCCGAGTTCCGCAAGTTCCGGAGACCTGTCGGCGGCCGTGCGGCATCGCTTCTGGCGTCATCGTGCGCCGGCAACGCGACCACTTTTGCGATGACCATCGCCCTTGGCGCCGTCTTGCCAACGGAGGCCGAAGTCCCTGCCGCCACCGTGTGCCGTGCGGAAGACGCTGTCCTGTTCCAGTCCGCTCGTCTCGCCTGCGGAAGTCTGCGCATGCAGTTGCGTTGCCGCAGTCGGTCATGAGGCGTCAGAACTGATTCCATGGAATTTGCGCGGGGGCATCCGGACGGGCGTGGCCGCCTCGGCTCCGACGACGCCGCTGAGCGGCGCATGGCGAATTACTGATGCGCCAGCGCCGCCTCCAGCCCGGTCGCCGCGTGCAGCAGCGAGGCCTCCCGGCCCGTCGTTGTCGAGAACAGCATTCCGGTCGGCAGCCCGTTGCCGTCGACGCCGCTCGGCAGGGTCACTCCAGGCATGTCTAGGAAGTTGCCGATCATCGTGTTGCGAAGGATCAGCGCGTTCTGGCTGAACCAGGCCTCCTCGCTCGTCTCGATCTCGGCGATCGTCGGAGCGGTCCTGGCGACGGTCGGGAAGGCAATCAGCGAGCGCCGCCCGATTCCCGCCTGAAGCGATCGCTTGAGCCCGGCGCGTCCCTCCAGCAGAGCCGCAAGGTCGCTGGCACGCATGTCCTGCGCCATGCGCAGGCGAGCCAGGATCCGGGGATCGATCAGCCTGCTTGACTCGGACGCCAGCAGTTCGCGATGCACTTGCGCAGCCTCACCGCCCGCAATGGAGCCGTGCCGGTTGATCAGTTCCATGGCCGCGTCCAGCTCGCCGACCCGGCATCTCACGACATCGGCGCCAGCGATTTCCACCGCCGCCAAGGCCGCGTCGCGGTTTTCGGCGACGGCGGAGTCCAGCTCTTCGTTCACCATGCCCTCGGGCGAAATGACCGTCAGGCCGTCCAGTCCTTGCGCCGTTTCGTGCGCCCCGATCCCTCGACCCGTGAGCGTCGCATCGATCAGACGGACGTCGTCGACGCAGCGGGCGAGAATCCCGATGCTGTCGAGCGTCGGGGAGAGGGGAAAGACCGAAGTGCGGTTGTAACGGCTCGGGCCAGGCTTGAAGCCGACCAGCCCGTTCATTGCGGCCGGTATCCGAACCGATCCGGAGGTGTCCGTGCCGAGCGACACCGTGGCAAGCCCCCTCGCGACCGCGATCGCCGCGCCCGATGACGAACCGCCGGGAATGCGCGGTTCATCGGTCTCGAAGGCGTTGGGCGGCGTCCCGAAATGAGGATTGATGCCGAGCCCGGAAAAGGCGAATTCGGTGAGGTTGGTCTTGCCGAGCAGGCAGACGCCAGCCTTGGCAAGCCTCGCGACAACGGGTGCGTCCGTCTCCTTGACCGGGTCGTCCCTGTAGACCAGCGACCCGGCCGATGTCGGCGTTCCCGCGACATCGAACAGGTCCTTGACGGCCCCGGGAACGCCGTCGAGCGCGCCACGCTGCCTTCCGTTCCTCCAACGGTCCGCGGATGCCTCGGCCTCCCGTCTCGCCCGGTCCGCCGTGACCAGCGTGAAGGCGTGCGGTGCCGATGCGAGGCCGTCGAGCGCGCGCTCGATCGCCTCGACTGGCGACAGCGCGCCCGATGCATAGGCTGCGGAGTGTTCGCGCAGCGTCTGCGGCTTGGCATGCATGCGAAGGTCCCGTCAGCTCGTGCGGATCACGGTACCGCGACCTTGGACTGTGCCATCTCGTCGGCGCCCCTGGTCTGGTAGTTCGCGTTCCGGCCATTGTTGTAGAGGCGGTGAATGAAGCGGATGAGCTGCTCCACCTCGTCCCGCGAGAAGCCGTGGTAGAACAGGTCGTTCACGCGGCGCCGATAAGGCGTGAGCGTGTGGATCGCTGCCGTGCCCCTTTCCGTCAGCGACAGTCGCCTGATCCGGCGATCGTTGGAGTCGACGACCCTGGAGACCAGTCCCTTGGCTTCAAGGTCGTTGACCATGACGGTGATGAAGTTCGAGGTCACGTCCATGCTCGCGGCAATGTCGGAGATCTTCGGGGCACCGTACTGCGCGACATGGGCGAGCACGGAATACTGTGGCCCGCTCAGGTCGACCGATCCGGCGATCCAGTCCCTGGACTCCAGGATCATGTTTGACAGGGTCAGGAAAGTGGCCACGAACTCGCGAAACTCGAGGTCGGTCCCGTCATTCAGCCAGGCCTCGTGGGTGATGCTGAGCGGCGGAAACTCGCTCCTGTGGTCTTCCTTGGGCATAATGGTTCTCTCCAGAATGAAAAGGCGCCGGTCAGGCGACGCTCAACAGCTTCTCGACGTCATGCCAGTTCTCGCGAAGGAATCCGGCGCTTCCGGCCAGGGCGACCTGTCCCCGTTCCAGGACCAGCCCGCTTCCGGCGATTTCCACGGCCAGATCGGCATGCTGCTCAACCAGCACCATCGTGACGCCCCTGGTCTCGCGCAGCATGTGAAGCGCCCCGGTCAGTTGCTCGACGATGACAGGTGCCAGCCCTTCGAACGGTTCGTCAAGCAGCAGGACGCCCGGATCGGTCAGCAGGGCCCGGGCGATCGACAGCATCTGCTGCTCACCACCGGACAGCGCGCCGCCCTTGTTGGCCCTGCGCTCCTTGAGCTGCGGGAACAGTTCGTAGGCCGATTCGATGCCCGGGCCTCCCGCGTTGCCGGTCGCCACCCGAAGGTTCTCCTCGACGGTCAGGGTCGCGAATACCTCGCGCTCCTGAGGCACCAGCGTCAGGCCCTTGCTCACCCTTTGGTAGGCTCGTGACAACTGAATCTCCTCGCCGTTGAGCGATATGCGGCCGGATCGCACGTCGACCCGCCCGGAGATCGCGCGCAGGAGCGTGGTCTTGCCGACGCCGTTCCTGCCAAGAACCGCCAATGCCTCGCCGGCGGCAAGCTCGAAGCTCACGCCGTTCACGATCTTGGTGTGCCCGTATCCTGCGACGACTTCGGTGACTGAAAGCGCCTTGCCGGTCATCTCGCGGACTCCCCGAGATAGACTTCCCGGACCTTCGGATCGTTCCTGACGAACTCCCCGGAACCGTCGGACACCACCTTCCCTTCCGCCATGACCGTCACGTGGGAGGCGAAGCGGAACACCAGCTCGATGTCGTGCTCGATCATGAGGACCGCGAGATCTCCCGGCAGCGCGTCGAGCGCCGTCAGTATGATGTCGTGATCCTCTGACGGCAAACCCGCTGCGGGTTCGTCAAGAACCAGGATCTTCGGATCGAGGGCCAAGGCGATGCCAAGCTCCACGAGCCGCTGCCTGCCGTAAGGCAGCTCGCCGACCCCAATGAACGCGTCGCGCGTGAGCCCGATCAGGTCCATGACGCTTTCCGCCCGTTCGAGCGCCCTGGCGCCGAAGGCGTTCATGCGCAGCATGCGCCAGCCTTCGCCTTTCCGCTCGGCTGCAGCGAGCGCGATGTTCTCCAGCACCGTCAGGCTGTTGAACAGGTTCGTTATCTGGAAGGTCCTGGCAAGACCTTGCCGAATGCGAAGATGCGCCGGCAGCGAGGTGACGTCCCTGCCGCCGATCCGGATCGTGCCCTTCGTCGGAGCGAAGGCGCCGGTCAGGAGATTGACCAGCGTCGTCTTGCCGGCGCCGTTCGGCCCGATCAGGGCCCGCCTTTCCCCCACGTCCAGCGAGAGCGAGACGTCCGCCACCGCCACGAAGCTGCCGAATGACTTGCTGAGCCCGGACACATCGAGGGCGGCGGATCCTGCCGCTTCCGCTTCCGCCGTCTGTTCCTCGAAGGGAAGTGCGGCAAAGACAGGTTCCATGCTAATCCCCCTTTCCGGGCAGGAGCCTGCCGAGAGGGGACGCCTGGCCCAGCCGGCTTGCAACGCCGACGATGCCGCCGGGCGCGAACAGGATCACCGCGACGATCATTGCGCCGAGCCAGAAGTGCCAGAAGGCAGGGTCGGACTTGGAGAGGACGTCCTGTGCGACGAGATAGACGATCGGCCCGAAGAATGCGCCGTAGATGCGTCCGGCGCCGCCAAGCGCAAGCATGATCAGGACCTCGCCCGAAAGCTCGAATCCGATGGCGTTGATGCTGACGAACTGGGTGATCTGGGACTGCAGCGCCCCGGCCACGCCGGCGAGCGACCCGGCGATGACGTAGAGCGCAAGCAGGCGCGTGCCGACCGGAATTCCGACCATG
>VYCX01000092.1:0-8944 GCA_009843725.1 Boseongicola sp. SB0675_bin_26 | reverse complement strand
GCCTGTTGTCCCTGATCGCGACGATCGAAAGTCCGAAGGGCGTCGCCATCAGCAGGCGCACCAGGAGGAAAGCCGCGGCAAGGACGGCAACGGCGTAGCCGAATCCCGTCCTGCCCCACAGGTCGAAGGCGAAGATGCCGAGCAGCGGCTGCGTGCTTACGCCCACGAGACCGTCGACGCCGCCGGTCAGTCCGGTCGCCTTGTTCGCTATCTCCTGCATCAGGAACACCGAGCACAGCGTCACCATCAGGAAGGTGAAGCCGTGCACCCTCAGGACGAAGGCGCCAAGCAGCAACGAGCCCGCCGCGGCAACGGCGGCGCCGGCGACAAGGCCTGTCAAGGGGTCGCCGTATCCGTTGGCGGACAGGATGCCCGACGTGTAGGCGCCCAGCCCGAAGAACACGCTGTGGCCAATGGTGACGATGCCGCCGTAGCCGACGAGAAGGTCGAGCGACAGGCAGAAAATGATGAAGATGGCAATCTGCGTCGCAAGCGGAAGGTACTGCTCGCCCAGGAGCGGTGCGGCGCAGACGGCAAGCAGCGGAAGGAACTCGACCGGTCGCAGGCGGCGCTTGCCCAAGGCCCGCGCGGCAATGTTGCCGGTCAGCGTGACATCGGTCATGACAGCCTCCCGAACAGTCCCTGAGGCCGCGCGAGCAGCAGCAGGAACACCGCGGCGAACAGGACGATGGTGCCGTATTCGGGCACGAAGTAGGCCGAGACCGTTGACGTCAGGGCCACGAGGAAGGAGGCGATGAAGGCGCCCCGGACCGTTCCGAGGCCGGCGATGGCAACGACGATCATGAAATACACGAGGTAGACGAAGCCGTAGGCCGGCGTGATGGGGAACAGCTCCGCGCCGATCGCGCCGCCAAGCGCCGCCAGGCCGGTTCCGAGCGCGAACGTCCCGGAGAACAGCAGGCTCGTGTTGAGGCCCAGCCCCTCGGCCATGGCTCGGTTCTCGACCGCCGCGCGTATCATCGCTCCGAGCGTTGTCCGCTCGAGCGCATAGAGCACGGCGAGGGCGACGGTTGCGCCCGTTGCCACGAGCACCAGCTTGTAGGACGACGTGCTCACGCCCAGGACCCGAACCGGCTCAAGGAGGGCAGCCGGCATCGGGACCTGGATCAGCAGCGGGCCGTAGAGTTTCTGGGCGACGGCGGACGCCACGAACAGGAGACCGATGGAGAACAGGACCTGGTCGAGCTCGCTCTTGCCGTAGAGCCTGCTGTAGAGGACCCTTTCGGCAACGACTCCCAGGACGGAGACGATGAAGGGCGCGAGGGCGATCGCCGCCCACCACGGCAGGTGTACCGCCGTGATGAGCGTCGCCGCGACGTAGCCCCCGATCATCGCGAACACGCCGTGGGCAAGGTTCGCGAAGCCCATCAGCCCCATGGTGACGCTCAGCCCGACGGAGATCAGGTAGAGCAGCGCCGTGAAGGCGACCGAATGGATCAGAATGGAAAGAACGATGTCCACGGACAGGTCTCCTGATCGCTTCCGCTACGCGGGATTGCGTTCCTTCCAGGGATCCTTCACGTCCCTGAAGGTCTCGAACTCGATGTTCTGCGGAACGCCGTCAACCATGCGGACTTCCCGGATGTAGATGTTCTGTATGATGTCCCTGGTTTCCGGATCGATCCGGACGGAACCGCGCGGGCTGTCTGCCGTCTGGAAGCTCTTCAGGCTTTCGATCACCGCGTCCGGATCGTCCGCGCCGTTCGTGTCGGCCACGGCCCGGCAGATCGCCGCCATGCCGTCCCAGGTGCCGATGGCAAGCTCGTTCCACAGCACGTCTCCGTACTCCGCCTGCCACAGGTCGGCGAAGCGCCGGTTCGCGGGACGATCGCCCGCCGCCGAATAGAAGTGGGACGTGAGCACGCCGTCGGCGGCGGCGCCCATGTTCGGCAGCTCCTCGTCGCTGGTCAGGTAGCCGGAGCCGATCAGCCTGATGCCCCTGTCTCTCAATCCAAGCTCAGCGTAGGCCCGCATGAACGTCGTGGCCTGGGGACCGCCCGGGTTGAAGCAGAACAGGGCATCGGGCCCGGCGTCAAGAACACGCTGCAGGAACGGGGTGAAGTCGGGATTTCGGATCGGCATCCTGACCTGCTCGATCACCTCGCCGCCGCTTTCGGTGAAGCCGAGATGGAACGCCGCTTCGGCGTCATGGCCAGGCGAGAAGTCGGTGACCAGCGCGTAGGCCTTCTGCATGCCGTTTCGCGCCGCCCAGGCGCCCATGTAGTAGCAGCTCTGCCAGAGCGTCTGGGAGAAGCGCACCAGGTAGGGCGACAGGCGTGTCGTGACGGCGCCGGTGGCGTTCATGACGACGCCGGGGGTCCGGCCGGACGTCAGGACCGGCGCGATCGCGTTGGTGTTCGGCGTCCACTGCAGGCCGCCGATGAAGTTGACCCGGTCGCGCGTGATCAGCTCGGTGGCGAGACGCTTGGCGATGTCCGGGTTGGGCCCGGTGTCGTCGCGCTCGATCAGCTCGATGGCATGGTCGCCGAGAATCGCGGGCGCGTCGTGCTTGAGGTACAGCCTTGCCGACCTCGACATGATGTCGCCGGAAGAGGCGAACACCCCGGACGTCGTGAGCATCATGCCGACCTTCACGGGATTGGCCGCCGCGGCCGATCCCGTGAACAGCGGCGCGGCGAGCGCTCCGCCCATCGCTCCCGCGATCATCCTTGTCGCCGTGCGGCGTGTCATTCTGTCAGTCATTTTCTCCTCCATTGTCTGGTTGTCTTTCGCCCTCTCGCGTTGTCTGGCGGGCGAACTGGTGAAACTCGATGAGCATGCAGCCTTCCTCGGACCTGAACGGTCCGTGGAAGGCGCCGGGCGGGCGGCAGGCATAGGTCGGCCCGGCGAACCTGGCCTCCTCGCCTTCCGCGCCGACCGTCAGGTCGCCGGAGAGAAGGAAGACCTCCTCCCAGTACTCGTGCACGAACGGCTGCGTCGTGCGGGCGCCCGGCGCGAAGCGCAGAAGGCGCGTGCGCGATCCGGACCTGCTGTCCTCGTCGAGCGCGCCGGCGAGGATCTTCTGCTGGATGCCGGCCGGATAGCCCGCCGGCGTATGCCATCCGGCGTCCATGTCGACCGCGAAGAATTCCAGATGTTCCTTGTTCATGTCGTCATGCGCTCCGGTCTTCACGCCATCGCCCTGAGGCGCCTGACGCTGTAGTTCAGGGAAACCAGCTCCCGCCCGTCCGGATGGTGCAGGGCCATGCGGTACCCGCTCGCCGGCCGGACGGCGCCGATCGCGGGCAGGGTGCCGCAGAAGAGGGCGACGTCCTCGCGCTCGGCAAGGACGCCCCGCGCCTGGGCCAGCCCGAGCAGGTCCAGCGGCGCCAGGAGTTCCGAAAGCGGCCCGTCCTGGTACAGGGCCCATTCGCCGCCTTCCCTGATCCTGCAGGACATCCGCAGGTCGTCCGTCGGGCAATCAAGGTCCGAATACCGGATGACGCGGTCGGAGACCGGCTTGTCGCAGGCCTGCTTGGACTTCGCGACGGAGGTCGCCTCCAGCTCGCGGTCGGTGTGATCGGACCCGAGGCCCAGATAAAGGGCATCGCCGACGCGCCAGAGAACGCATTCGACCTCGCCGCCGCCCGCGGCGCCGACATCCTGGATCTCGGCCCGGCCGGAGATCCGGTCGCTGGACACCTCGTAGAACAGGGGCGTCTCCGACGGAGGGGCGACGCCCAGCCCGGCCAGTTCCCTGACATGCTCGGCAACGGCAAGCGGGTCGCGTCCCGCCCAGCCCGCGACCAGGACGCGGGAGACGCTCTCGGGCGCAGGCAGGACGCGATTCAAGGACATCGCCTCGATCGGCGCGTTGCCGGTCACCAAGGGGTTCCCGTTGCTTGCGGTGCTGGACAGGCCGGACATCGCCACTCCCCTGGGCGCTAGGCCGCGAGACGCTTCGGGCCGTCCGGACGGAACGCGCGCGGCGGCGCCGGCATCGGCGGCAACGTGTTGGCCGGATCGTCGTTGCGCGCGACGGCCTTGTGCCATTCGTCGTAGGTCCCCGCCGCCTCCTGGAGAATCTCGACCCGGTTGGGACGCGACGCGCACGGGCAGGACGTCATGGCGTAGAGAAGGTCGATCTCGGCCTGCAGCACGACGTAGTCGCCGGCCTTGTTGCGCGGCTGCTGCATGCCCATCAGGCCCTCCTCCAGGTTGTAGAAGTCGTCCTGGAAGGCGTTGAAGGGGCTCGGGATGTCCTCCGGCTGGATGCTCCAGTCCTCGAGGCACTCGGTCAGGATCTCCCAGCATCCGCGGGTCGGCGGCTCCAGCCCGGCGTACTTCTCCATGCCGGCCCAGCCCTTGTACTTCCCGGACGAGAAGACCCACGAGTTGCACATGCCGTAGTCCAGGTCATGGCAGCCGCCGGTCGTGTCCTCGACGATGGTCATGAAGGCCGTGTTGTATTTCGAGTAGAGAATGTTGCCTGTCGAGATCTTGATGCGACCCTGGTTCGCCTTTGTGCGCCCCTGGTCGAATCGCTCGTTCAGGTTTTCCAGGTTGAAGGTCACGATGTCTGAAATCGTGCCGCCTTCGACGTCGGTGATCTTCACGCGCTGGCCCTTGCGGATGACTCCGCTCCAGCCCTCGCGCGGGCCGATATCATGCGAAAAAACCAGGTTCATTGGCAGGTCTCCTTTCTGTCGCCATGCATTTATCTGGACTCTATTACATAATTAGATTACCTAATCAAGTGCTAAATTTACCGATTCGGCGAAAACTTCGAAAGGCCCTGAAATGACAACGGAAATTCCCACCCTGTGCCGTGCCACGGCCACCGAGCTGCACGCGATGTACCGAATCGGGACCGTCTCCCCGGTCGATGTCGCCGAGGCGGTGCTGGATCGCATCGACCGCCTCGGCCAGGAGCTTAACGCCTTCGTCTTCGTGGACCGCGATGCCGCAATGGACGCTGCGAGGTCGTCCGCGAAGAGGTGGAGGGACAACGCCCCGCGCGGGAGGCTCGACGGCATCCCGGTGACAGTGAAGGACATGATCCTGGCCAGGGGCTGGCCGACGCTGCGCGGCTCGCGGACGGTCGATCCCCAAGGCCCGTGGGAGCTTGATTCGCCTTCCGTCGCGCGCCTCAGGGAAGGCGGCGCCGTGCTGACCGGCAAGACCACGA
Organism: Boseongicola sp. SB0675_bin_26; assembly: GCA_009843725.1. GTDB lineage: Bacteria > Pseudomonadota > Alphaproteobacteria > Rhodobacterales > Rhodobacteraceae > JAJEFO01. The sequence goes on along the minus strand of VYCX01000092.1, from coordinate 3,795 downwards.
TGGCCGAATTCGGCTGGAAGGGCACTGGCGACTGCCCGCTCAACGGCGTCACGCTCAACCCGGTCGTTCCAGGCAAGACCCCCGGCGGCAGCAGCTCCGGCGCGGCGGCCGGCCTGGCGGACTTCATGGGCCCGCTGGCCCTGGGAACGGACGCCGGCGGTTCGGTGCGGATTCCGGCAAGCTTCACCGGCACGGTCGGCTTCAAGGCAACCTTCGGCGCGATTCCGAACCTGCCGGCCAGCCCGATGGGCACGCTGTCAAACGTCGGACCCATGGCGCGCACCGTGGCGGACGCCAGGATGCTTTTCGAGGCCGTGGCCGTTCCCGACAGGCGGGACCCGTGGTCTCTTTCCCGGCCCGGGCGGAGCGGCGACCTGCGCTCGCTGGAGGGGTTGCGCATCGCCTTTGTCTCGGATTCGCCCGGCCCGAGACCGGTCGAGCCCGACGTGCTCTCGGTCATCGGCGACGCCACAGACGCCGCGGTGACGGCCGGTGCCATCGTCGAGCATGTCGACAGCGCGTTTCTCGCGGAAGCCCGCTCCAGCCTCCTGACCTTGTGGCGCGCCGGCGCAGCCTATCTTGCACGGACGATACCGGATGACCGGCTCGACCTTGTCGACCCGGGGCTTCGAAGCGAGATGGAGCTTGGCAAGGACCTTCTCGGCGCCGACTTCGTGGCGGCCGAGCAGGCACGCTGGCGCGTATGCTCGGCGATAAACCAGCTCTTCGATCGCTTCGACCTCGTTCTCACCCCGACCGTTGCGACACCCCCGCCCGATCTCGGCTCGGACCTCTATGATCCCTCGCGGGAACGGCACTGGACCGACTGGACACCCTTCACGTTTCCGTTCAATCTCAGCCGGCACCCGGCCATTTCCGTGCCCTTCGGCACGACTTGGGCCGGGATTCCGGTCGGCGTGCAACTGGTGATGCCGCACGGTGCCGACTGTCACCTGCTGTCGGTCGCGGAGCACTTCGAGGCGCTTGGAAACGGGCGGAAGGCCGACGGCGTCGGCCAGCATCCGAAGTGATCTCCGGAAGTGCCGGCGCTGGACGCCTATGCTGTCTCCAGGTCGAACCCGGTTCAGCGCAAATGGCGCTCCGGGGCGCTTCCCGACATGCTCGGTCACTGGCCTCCGGAAGGGTCGATGAATGACGCGTCGGCAGACGCTGAAGTCGGATTGATTCCTGCCCGGATGAACAGCGACGCACGCGAATGTCGGACCCGAAGGCGGCCAGAGTGCATTCATCGCTCGATCAAACGGATTCGAGCGCTTGCGGCAGTCGCACGAACCGAGCAGTACATGCGGGGAACCGCCGTGTCCCGGGATGGAAACGATTCGGTGACTATGTGGTTGCGGAACGGCGGACGACGGAAGCGGATTTCACCGGATTGGAGATAATCTTAAAGGAATCAATGTCTTATGGATGCATTTCTGGAGTGCGGACAGCAATGACATGCAACGGACAGACAGGCGACGCATCCGGCCGGTGCGGCCATCACGTGTGGATGCTGCCGCCTGCGTGGAACTCCGGACCCGCCCTCCGCCTCGCAGTCCTCGGGTCCGTACGGCTCGGTCGAGCCTCGTGCTGGAGCAGGGCAGCCGCCGAGCTTCCGTCCTGACATCGGTTGGCGAAAGGAAATCGGATCATTGCGGCGTTCCGTCGGCCAAGGCAGGTTCGTTGCCGCGACGGCGTGCCGGGGTTTCCGAAGGACATGTCGCGACCGCGTCACGGGCTTGCCATTCAGCGTCCTTCAAGCCTTGGAATTGTCGGCAGGTCACGCTACAGGGACGGGCGGAACCGATCGAGAATTTGCCCATGTCAATTGACCACAACGACGCCCGGCGTGTTGCAAACCTTGCCCGGATCAGGGTCGATGACGAGGATCTGCCGGCGCTTGCCAGCGAATTCAATGCGATCCTCGGCTTCATCGAGCAGTTGCGCGAGGTTGACGTAAGTGACGTCGAACCAATGACCAGTGTCACCCCGATGCGGCTGAAGCGCCGGGACGACAGGATCGCCGGCGGCGGCATTGCCAAAAAGGTGTTGGCAAACGCTCCGGATGCGCGAGAGGGCTACTTCGTTGTGCCGAAGGTCGTGGAGTAGGGCATGGACGGACTCAATTCCCTTTCGATCTCCGAGGCGCGCGACAGGCTCAAGGCCGGCGAGATCACAAGCATGGATCTCACCCAGGCGTGCCTGGCGGCGGCGGAAGAGGCTGCAGCACTGAATGCCGTGGTCCATCCGACGCCAGATCTCGCGCTTGAACAGGCAAGGGCGGCCGACGCACGCCTTGCGGAAGGCCAGACACCGGCCATGTGCGGAATTCCGGTGGGCATCAAGGACCTGTTCTGCACCGAGGGCGTGCCGAGCCAGGCGGCGAGCGGGATCCTGGCCGGCTTCAAGCCCGCCTACGAGTCGACCGTGACGTCTCGGCTCTTCGAGGCCGGAGCCGTGATGACTGGCAAGCTCAACATGGACGAGTTCGCCATGGGCAGTTCGACGGAAACCAGTGTCTACGGCAGCACCGTGAATCCGTGGAAGTCGGGCGACACCGCGCTGACCCCCGGCGGGTCGTCCGGCGGGTCCGCCGCGGCCGTGGCCGCCGATCTCTGTCTGGGCGCCACCGGAACCGATACGGGCGGCTCCATCAGGCAGCCGGCGGCCTTTGCAGGGATCACCGGCATGAAGCCGACATATGGCCGGGTCAGCCGATGGGGCATCATCGCCTTTGCTTCGTCGCTTGATCAGGCGGGGCCGATGACGAAATCGGTTCGCGATGCCGCGATCATGCTTGAGGCCATGTCTGGCCATGACCCCAAGGACTCGACCAGTGCCGACATTCCCGTGCCGGATTTCGAGGGCATGCTGACTGGAGAGATCAGGGGAAAGACCGTCGGAATTCCGAAGGAGTACCGAATGGATGGCATGCCTGAAGCCATTGACGAACTATGGGCATCAGGCCGCAGCATGCTGGAGGATGCAGGCGCAATCCTGGTGGACATCTCGCTGCCGCACACGAAAGTTGCACTGCCCGCATATTACGTTGTGGCCCCGGCGGAAGCGTCGTCGAATCTCGCACGTTACGACGGCGTGCGCTACGGCCATCGGGCGACACTCGCCCAAGGCGACGACATTACGGCAATGTACGAAAAGACCCGGGCAGAGGGTTTCGGAGACGAGGTCAAGCGACGGGTCATGATAGGCACCTATGTGCTGTCCGCCGGGTTTTACGACGCATACTACAATCATGCGCGCAAGGTTCGGGCGCTCATCAAGAAGGACTTCGAGGACGTGTTCGCGGACGGCGTCGACGCGATCCTCACGCCCGCGACTCCATCGGCCGCGTTTCCGCTCGGCCAGAAGTTCGACGATCCTGTGCAGATGTACCTCAATGACGTGTTCACGGTGACGGTCAATCTCGCAGGCCTGCCCGGCATTTCCGTGCCGGCCGGCCTGGATCCGGACGGCCTGCCCCTCGGCCTGCAGCTCATTGGCAAGCCTTGGGAGGAGGGCGAATTGCTGGATTTCGCCTTGGCGATCGAGAACCGCGCCGGCTTTGTGGCAAAGCCGGAGAAATGGTGGTAGAATATCTTTGCAGAAGAGGCATTGGCACATACAGGAAATGACCTTCCGTCTGATCGCAATGATCGCTCTTGGCGGCGTTACGGCCTGCATGGACGAGGTTCCCCTTGAAAGTCCGGATTCGGACGCCGTGGCCGGATCACGACCTTCCAGCGAGATCGCCATCATACATGCGCCGGGCGACATGGCCCTGAATTCGCCTGTGCC
>VYCX01000493.1:15956-16765 GCA_009843725.1 Boseongicola sp. SB0675_bin_26 | reverse complement strand
CCGTGACATTGATGCGCTTGATCGGGCAACCGTGCTCGCCGACCTCCCTGGTGTCATAGATTGGCTTGTGGTAGTGGTAATTGTGCGGCGGGCCGGCCCATAGCCTCTCCGCACCGACGATCTTCCGCCCGCGCGCCGGAACGTCCGGGTTGTAGCCGACGCTGAACAGTTCCAGCCTGACCTTATCGCCTTCGGTCACGCGCGGGTTCAGCACCCGCCAGCCAAGCTGGATCGGGTGCGTGTTGTAGAACCGCTGCGTCCACCTTCCCTTGTCCTGCCACAGCGCCGACGGCGTGCAGCGCTCCTTGGGCGGATAGTCGTGCGCCGACGCGTGCGCCGGCGTGCCGGCCGCGAAGGACGCGGCGACAGCCAGTGCAAAGGCGGGCGCCGCAAGAGCGGCCGGGATCATCAACGTGGCGAGTCGTGGCATGGCGGCCTCCCTTGTTGTTCTCGAACGGAACCGAACGTCATCGCCCGCTCCCCGTCGCGACGCGGCGGATGCGGACCAGCCGCAGCCGAAGCGCGGACCGGGCGGAAAGGATGGGTGGAGCCGGCTGCCGGTCCGGACCGGCTGGAGGCGGCGCGGCGGCGTGCGGCGGGCCTGCGGCCCCGGAGGGTTCCGGCGCAGCGGCTGGAAGAGGGAGAATGCAGGGCGGGCGGAGCGGCGCAGGCCGGGAGATCAGGCGGAGAGCGCCCCCTTGGGCGGCGGGGCAAGGCGGGCGGCCGGCACGGCCCCCTGATGCGCACACAGCTGCGGCTCCCGGCTCCCGGCTCCCGGCTCCCGGCTCCCGGCTCCCGGCTCCCGGCTC
>VYCX01000493.1:0-15856 GCA_009843725.1 Boseongicola sp. SB0675_bin_26 | reverse complement strand
GGCTCCCGGCTCCCGGCTCCCGGCTCCCGGCTCCCGGCTCCCGGCTCCCGGCTCCCGGCTCCTTGTACAGCCCCATGCCGCCGTCCCTGTCAACCCGTCGCGGCGCGACGCAGGGCGCGGCCCGGAACGTCGGCGACAGTCGCGCCGGGCCGGCTGCCCTGGCTGACATCAGGCCGGCGCCTTGGCGAAGCTCCGCACCCGTCAGGACGGTCCGGCCGAAGGCCGTTTCCGTGCCGGGCGCGCAGGAACGGGGGAGGACGTCAGGGCGCCCCGTGACTTCGGTGAGCGACTCGGGCCGCACGGCGCCGTCCGGCAGACCGCAACCCCGTCCTGCACCGTCCGCCGCCGGAGCGGCGGGCGTTCGGAAGGGCGTCGGGCGCCTTTGTCCGGTCATGGCAACGGCTCGCTCACGGTCCGGTGAAATCGCTCAACGAATGCGTCGGCCTCAAATGGCGGTCGTCCTGTCCGGTCTTCAACAAGCGGCACTCGGAAACGGTCGTCGGGTCAGGTGACGGATGCGGCGGCAAAGGGGGCATGCCCGAGGCGCATCAGGCCGGGCTCGCGTCCGGCTTCGGAGGTGATCATGCCACGAAAGCCGCCGCGGCGCAATGCGCTCACGGAATCGTTACAATGCGAAACGGTTCGCGAGCGCCGCCTCCGTCCCGTGCGCCTGCGGGATCGCTGACGAAGGCGCGGGCGGCCAGAAGCCGCCCGTCTCGATTCCGTGCCGCCGCAGGCGGCTACCACCGCCATTCCAGCCCTGCGCCGACGGCGCCGCCGCCCTCTGCGGTTTCCGGCTCCGCCCAGAGGTCGAGGGTCGCGTCCTCGGCGTGATCCGCGTCCGGCCCGATCCTGTACCCGGTGCGCAGCTCGCCCTTCGCGCCCAGCGTGCCCGACGCGCGCGCGTAGGGGCTGCCGACCGGCCTTCGAAACCGGAAGGACAACGGTGCCGAGAAATTGGCGATGATGCGGAAGCCGACGCTGAACCTGGCGCGGACGGCCGATGGCGGGAGAGTCACGTCGATGCGCGAAAAGCTGAAGAGGGCTGGCTGGGACGACGGCTCTTCCTGCCGAAACTCCTCGGTGCCGCAGCAAGCCTCGCACAGACTGTCGAAACCGACAAAATCCAGACGCGACAGCCCTGCCCTTCCACCCAGCCCAAACTTGTCAGCAACAAGCGTTATGGCAGATATAGATCGGGGGAGGCTCATCCGAGATGCGCTGTCGCTTCGATTTCCACCTTTGCAGCGTCCTCGATCAAACCTGCGACCACGACGACGGACATCGCCGGAAAGTGGCGGCCTATAACGGCGCGATAGGCGGCACCCACCTCTTTCTGATGCGCCAAGTATTCTCGCTTGTCGGTCACGAACCAGGTTAGGCGCGTGATGTCCGTCACCTTGCCCCCTGCTGCAGCCACGATATCGGCGATGTTGCGAAGCGCCTGCTCCATCTGGTCGACAAACCGGTCGCTCACAATCTCCTTGTTCGCGTTCCAGCCGATCTGACCGCCGATGTGCAACACGCCATCCTGTGTGAGGACGCCGTTCGCGTAGCCTTTTGCGGGAAGCCATCCTTCGGGGTGAATGGTTTTGTGTGTCACTGATTTTGGTCCTTCTCAGCAGATAGGCGGTCCTTCAAGGCAGGTGGCCAGGGAGTGGAACGTCCGGCGCGATTCACGCAGACGAGTGTGCCGGTCGTCTCAAACCGTTGTTCGTCGCCGCAAGCGGCGGCCATCTCGTAACTGAATGAGGTTCTGCCGACCTTTGTCACCTTGAGTGAGAGAGCAAGCCGGTCAACATGGCGACTTGGTGCTGTGAAACGGTTCGAAAGTTGCGCGGTGGGGACGCCGTTCGCAGGCATCACTTTCTCGAATGGCACTTGAAGAACGTCTGCAAAGAAGTTCTCCATGCAGTCGTTGATCATCTCGAAGTAACGCGGGAAGAAAACGATCCCTGCCGGATCGCAATGTTTGAACGAGACTCTTTGCGGGAAGGTGAACATCAGATCCCAACGTACTTGTTGGAGATTTCGGGGGTGAGGTCGCTCATGGCGCCCTGCCAGACGGTCTTGCCGCGTTCGAGGATGACAGCGCGGTCGGAAATTGCGGAGAGCTCCTTCAGCGACTTGTCGATCACCAGAATGGCCATGCCGGATTCCTGTTTCAAGCCGGCGATTGCGGCCCAAATTTCCTGCCGGATGATTGGGGCGAGGCCCTCGGCCGCCTCGTCGAGGATCAGAAGTCGCGGGTTGGTCGTGAGCGCACGTCCGATGGCGAGCATCTGCTGCTCCCCGCCCGAGAGCGAGGCTGCTCGTTGGCTTTCGCGTTCGGCGAGGCGCGGAAAGAGGTTGCCCACGGTGTCGAGTGTCCACTCCCCCGGTTGCGCGGCGGCGATGAGGTTCTCGCGGACGGTCAGGTCCTTGAAGCACCTCCGCCCCTCGGGGCACAGCCCAATGCCAAGGCGGGCGACTGCGTGACTGGGCAGGGAATGGAGGCTTTTGCCCGCGAATTCCAAGCGACCGTCCGAAGCCATCATCCGGCAGATTGCGCGGGTTGTGGTGGTCTTGCCGGTTCCGTTGCGCCCCATCAGGGCCAGCACCTCCCCCGCCTCAAGCGAAAGGTTCACATCGAACAGTACCTGCGAATAGCCGTAAGTCGCTGCCAGGCATTCCAAGTCGAGAAGGCTCATGCGCTTTCTCCCAGGTAGGCTTCGCGGACGGCGTCGGAGGCGCGGATGTCCTCGACGGTGCCGGTGGCAATCACGCGGCCATAGACCAGCACGCTGATCCGATCGGCGAGCGCAAAGACCGCGTCCATGTCGTGTTCCACCAGAAGAATGGGCGCCTCTGAGCGCAGACCGTCCAGAAAGCCGGTGAGGTTCCTTGAACCCTCGGCGCCAAGACCCGCCATGGGCTCGTCCATGAGAAACGCCTTGGGGGCAAGGGTGAGCGCGACGGCAACTTCCAGCTGTCGCCGCTGGCCGTGGGAGAGATCGGCACAGCGGGTGTCTTTCGCGTAAGCGAGGCCGACACGATCCAGGGCCTGCATCGCCCGTTCGGTCAATGCCACTTTCCGTGCAACTGGCATAAACAGCGACCACGCGCCCGAGGTCGCTGCGACCGCCCCCAGCAGAACGTTTTCAAAGACGCTGTCTTCCATCGCCAGCGCCGAGATCTGGAATGTTCGGCCCAGCCCGGCCTGCGCGCGGGCGGCGGTTCGAAGTCTTGTGACGTCTTGGCCTAGAAGCTCGATCCGACCCGCGTCAGAAGCGAGAGAGCCGCTGATCTGGCCGATCAGAGTGGATTTGCCTGCGCCGTTGGGCCCGATGATCGCGTGGATCTCTCCGGGGTGCAGGTCAATGGACACGTTGTCTGTCGCGATGAGTGCGCCGAAGGACTTCATCAACCCGTGCGTGGCAAGAACCGGCTCAGACATGGGGGCCCTCCTTGCCGGTCAGAAGCCCGATCACACCACCGCGCCCAAAGAGCACGATGACCAGAAGGATCACTCCAAGCCAGATGTGCCAGAAGTCCGTGAGCCCGCCCAGCCAATGCTCGAGCGTCACGAAGATCGCGGCCCCGATCACGGGGCCCATCAGCCGCCCCACGCCACCGATGATGATCAGGATGATCAACTCGCCCGACAGCTGCCAACTGAACATGGTGGGGGAGACAAAGCGGTTCAGGTCCGCGAATAGCGCGCCGGCCAGCCCGGTGATCGCGCCCGAGATGACGAAGGCCAGAAGCTTGAGGCGCATCGGATTCAGGCCAACTGTTTCCACCCTTTGAGGCGTCTGCCGCGCTGCGTTGAGTGCAAGACCGAACGCGGAATTTCTAAGCCGCCATTGCAGCAGCAGCGCCAGGCAGAGTGCGGCAAAACACAGGCCAAGGAACTGGATCGGCACCAGTGTGTTGAGGTCCGGAAAGCTGTTGCGCACATAGATCGACAGCCCATCCTCGCCGCCATATGCGCTCCAGGAGATAGTAAAGTAGAAAAACAACTGCCCGAATGCGAGCGTGATCATGATGAAGTGGACGCCTGTCGTGCGCAGGCTCAGCAGGCCAATCACAAGCGCGGTGAGCGCCGAGGCGACTGTCGCAACCAGCCAGATCACCGGCATGGACTTGGTGCCCTCTATGGTCAGGGGACCAAGCTCCAACGGGGCGAAGGTCTGGGCGTGAAATGCCAGAATGCCCATGGCGTAGCCGCCGATCCCGAAGAACACCGCGTGGCCGAAGGAGACCAGTCCGCCCATGCCGAGCGCGATGTTCAAGCCCACTGCGGCAAGGGCCAGGATCACGGCGCGGGTCGTCAGCGTGATGGTGAAGATCTCGTCGGCCATCAGCGCCCAAAGCGGCACGGCCAGCAGGCCGGCGATCACGGAAGCGTTTATGAAGCGCTCAGGGATCATGCGCGGGATCCGAAAAGTCCGGAGGGCCGCCAGATCAGGACGAAGCCCATGAGGATGTAGACAGCCATTGCCGCCAGCGCCGAGCCGGTTTGGGTTGCCGCGCCGCCTTCCATGAAGAGCTTGAAGAGTTCAGGCAGGAAGATGCCCCCGAGCGTGTCGGTCAGCCCCACCAGCAAAGCGCCGATGAATGCGCCCCGGATCGAGCCAATGCCGCCGATCACGATGACGACGAAGGCGAGAATGAGGACTGGCTCGCCCATGCCGACTTGTACGGACTGGATCGCTCCAACAAGCGCGCCGGCAAGTCCTGCCAGCGCCGCGCCGATCGCGAAGACAAGCGTGTAAAGCCTTGTGATGTTGATGCCGAGGGCTGCGATCATCTCGCGGTCATTCTCGCCTGCGCGGATCTGAATGCCGACGCGGGTGCGCGTGGTCAGCCACCACAGCCCCAAGGCCACCAGAATTCCAGCCCCGATCAGCACCAGGCGGTAAAGCGGGTACTGAATGCCGCCTGGGAGCGTTACGGGACCGGAGAGGCAATCGGGAATGTCGAGGAACAACGGGAACGAGCCAAAGACGTAGCGAGTGCCCTCGGAGAAGATCAGGATCAAGGCAAAGGTCGCCAGGACCTGATCAAGATGCGCCGCCTTGTAAAGCCTGCGGATCACCAGCATCTCGACCAGTGCGCCTGCGGCGGCGGCGGCGGCCAGAGCCGCAGCAAGCGCCAACAGGAAGGACCCCGTCGCCCCCGCCACCCAGGCGGCGGCAAAGGCGCCGACCATGTAAAGCGAGCCGTGGGCCAGGTTGATGAGCCCCATGACGCCGAAGATCAGCGTCAGGCCCGCTGCCATGAGAAACAGCATGATGCCAAATTGCAGGCCGTTCAGCACCTGTTCGACGATAAGGATCGCGGACATGAAGCGTTCCGTCGCCTCCACATGGTCAGAGGTCAAAAGCAGACGATTTGGGGTGTGGCCCCGGGCAGGGCCCAGGGCCCGCTCGAAGGCCTTCGCCTACATTTTGCACTCGGCCGCGTAGGCGTCCGAATGGTTCTCAAGCGCGGTGCCGATGATCTTGTTCGTGAAGACATCGCCCTCCTTTACGACCTCGCGCGCATAGATCGTCTGGATCGGATGATGGTTCGGTCCAAACGCGAAATCACCGCGCGTGCTGTCGAAGTCGGCGGCGCGCAGGGCCTCGCGGAAAGCATCCGCGTCTGAAACATCCGCGGCTTCAACCGCCGAGATCAGAAGGTTCGCGGTGTCGAACCCCTGGCTGGCATAGAGCGAGGGCAAACGGCCATATTCGGCCTGGAAGCCTTCGACGAAAGCCGCGTTGACCGGGTTGTCGATGTCCTTGTTCCATTGGGATGTGTTCACCACGCCAAGTGCTGCATCGCCCACGGCTTGCAGAATGCCTTGATCAAAGCTGAAGGCAGGGCCGACGACAGGCAGGTCCACGCCGCTGTCCGCATATTGCTTGAGGAAAGAAATCCCCATGCCGCCAGGCAGGAAGAAGAAGACGCTGTCTGCGCCCGAGGCCCTGATCTGCGCGATCTCGGCAGCATAGTCCGTCTGGCCCAGCTGCGTGTAGACCTCGCTGGCCACGTTCCCCTCGAAAGTGCGCTTGTATCCCGTCAGCGCGTCGGTCCCGGCCGGATAGTTTGGCGCCAGGATGAAGCTGTTGCCGTATCCGGCGGTATTGGCGTAGGCGCCCGCCGCTTCATGCAGATTGTCGTTCTGCCAGGCCACGTTGAAATAGTTTTGGTGGCACCCCTTGCCCGCCAGCGGCGAGGGTCCGGCATTGGGTGAAAGATAGAACTTGCCCTGGGCGGTCACGCTGGGCACCACCGCCATCGCCAGGTTCGACCAGATGATGCCGGTCAGCACATCGACCTTCTCGGATTGCACCATCTTGTCGGCGAGTTGCACGGCAATGTCGGGCTTGCGCTGGTCATCCTCGATCACGACCTCGATGTCATCGCGACCCGACTGCTTGATGGCGAGCATGAAGCCGTCGCGCACGTCAATGCCCAGACCGGCTCCGCCCCCCGAGAGCGTGGTGATCATGCCGACCTTGACCTCGGCGGCAGCGGGCGTGGCCATCAGCGCCGCCATGGCCGTTGCAAGAACTGCTTTTTTCATTTTCGTCTCCTTGTGATCGCGTGGCTTTGGCCACCCGGTTTGAGCCGGAACCGCTGGATTTTTCCGGTTGGCGTTTTCGGCAGTTGGTCGCAAAAGCGGATGCTTCGCGGGTATTTGTAAGGCGCAATCAACGCCTTGACGTGATCCTGGAGCGCATTTGTCAACGCGGTGTCTCCGGTGAAGCCAGGGTTGAGCACGATATGCGCTTCTACGACATGTCCCCGGGCTTCATCTGGCGCGCCAATCACGCCGCATTCACTGACCGCCTCATGGGCCAGAAGAGCGGCCTCCACTTCTGGACCGGCGATCTTGTAGCCTGCCGACACGATCATGTCGTCGTTACGCGCGGCGAAGTGGAAATGTCCTTCCCTGTCGCGGGTGAAGCTGTCGCCAGTGATGTTCCAGCCGTCCGACACATATCCCGCCTGGCGCGGGTCGTTCAGATAGCGACACCCCGTCGGTCCGATCACGGCAAGGCGGCCAATCTCGCCATCGGGCACGTCATTGCCATCATCGTCGATGATCTTCGCCTGATAGCCGGTCACTGGCTTGCCCGTGCAGGCGGGCCTGTGATCATCGAACCGGTTGGAGATGAATACATGCAAAAGCTCGGTCGCACCGATGCCATCAAGCATCGGTTTGCCTGTGCGTTCGATCCATGCGTCATAAATCGGCTTTGGCAGTGTCTCGCCCGCCGAGACGGCGGCACGCAGGCTGGACAGGTCCGCACCTTCTTCCATCGCGCCGAGCATCACGCGGTAGGCAGTGGGCGCGGTGAAGCAGACTGTGGCGCGGTATTTTTCGATGATCTCGATCATGTTTGGCGGGGTCGCCTGCTCCAGAAGCGTCGCCGTTGCCCCGAAGCGCAACGGAAAGATCGCCAGCCCGCCCAGGCCAAAGGTGAAGGCCAAAGGCGGGGAGCCGACGAAAATGTCCTCGGGCTGGACGCCAAGCACTTCCTTTGCATAGCCATCCGCAATGATCAGCAGGTCACGATGGAAATGCATTGTCGCCTTCGGCTCGCCCGTCGAGCCGCTGGTAAAGCCGAGCAGTGCCACATCGTCGCGACCGGTTTGAACCGCCTCGAACTGCACGGGTTTTTCCAGAGCCAGCCTGTCAAGCTCGGCATCGTGGTTCGAGGTGCCGTCAAAGCCGATGACCTTCTTCAGGAACGCACTGTCCTTGGCGCAAAGGGCCATCTCGTCCATCAATCGCGTGTCGCATAGCGCGAACCGGATCTTGGCCTTGTCAACGCACTTCGTCAGTTCAGGCGCCCGCAGCATCGGCATGGTGTTGACCACGACTGCGCCCGCCTTGGTCGCGGCCAGCCAACAGGCCACCATCGCGGGGTTGTTGGCAGAGCGGATCAGGACGCGATTGCCCGGCTCTACGCCCAGGTCATCGACCAGCGCATGGGAAAGGCGGTTGGTCCAGTCGGAAAGCTCCTTGTATGTGCGCCGCCGCCCGTTGCCGATCAACGCGGTGCAATCCCCGAATCCATTCGCAACGATCGCGTCGGTTAGTTCATGGCCCGCATTTATCCGCTCAGGATAGTCAAAGCCGTCCAGCCGGAATTCGGGCCAGGCTTCGGCGGGCGGCAGGTTGTCACGGGCGAAGGTATCGACGTGGGCTGATGGGCCTAGCATGGCATTGCTCCTGCGTGCGCGTCGAGGGTCTGGCGAGCGATGATGACCTTTTGCACGTCACTGGCCCCTTCATAGATGCGCAGGGCACGGATTTCGCGGTAGAGCCGTTCCACTGCGTTGCCCGACCGCACGCCTTCACCGCCAAAAAGCTGGACCGCCTTGTCGATCACGACTTGTGCCCGTTCGGTCGAAAAGAGCTTTGCCATGGCCGCCTCGCGGGTGATGCGCGGGGCCCCCTGGTCCTTCGCCCAAGCCGCGCGGTAGATCAGAAGGGCGGCGGCGTCGACATCAAGCGCCATGTCAGCAATGTGACCTTGTACCATTTGCAGATCGGCCAGGGGAGACCCTTGGACCTGTCGGGAGGTCACACGTCCAAGAGCCTCGTCCAGCGCGCGACGGGCAAAGCCGAGGGCCGCCGCCGCGACAGTGGAGCGGAAGACATCCAGAACCGACATTGCAATCTTGAAGCCTGCGCCCGGGGCGCCCACCATGGCCGAGGCCGGGATGCGGCAATCGGTGAAACGCAGCGTGGCCAGCGGGTGGGGCGCGATCGTGTCCAGACGTTCCACCACCTCAAACCCGGTCAGGTCAGGCGTGACGAGGAATGCGGAGAGGCCGCGCGCGCCAGGCAGGTCTTCGCTTCGGGCAAAGAGCGTGTAGAGATCGGCAATGCCACCGTTGGAGATCCAGGCCTTGTCTCCGTTCAGCACAAAGTCACCGCCATCGCGCGTTGCCGTCATGGCGGAATTCGCAACGTCAGAGCCGGACTGCGGTTCGGTCAGCGCAAAGGCCGCGATGGCCTCACCGGCCGTCGTCTTGGGCAGCCATGCCGTCTTTTGAGCGTCGGTGCCGAAGAGCGAGATCGCCCCGGTGCCCAGGCCCTGCATGGCAAAGGCAAAATCGGCCAGACCGTCGAGACGCGCCAGCATTTCGCGGGCGAGGCACAGGTGGCGGACGCTCAGCGGCTGGTTGCTGCTGGCCGTGGCACGCAACAGCCCGGCGTCGCCCATTGCAGCTACAAGCGCCTTGCAGGCAGCGTCTGCATCGGCGTGATCAACCTCAAGGCCAAGCGCAAACGCCTCCACCTCCGCCGCCCAGGCGCGGTGGCATTCATTGAAGAAGGGCCAGTTGAGGAAACTGCGATCCGCCATCAATCCCCCTCAAACACCGGTTTCTGCTTGGCGGCAAAGGCCTCATAGGCACGGGTGAAGTCACGTCCCTGCATGCAAATGGCCTGGGCCTGGGCCTCGGCTTCGATCGCCTGATCAAGGCTCATGTTCCATTCCTGCGCCAGCATGGTCTTGGTCATCGAATTGGCGAAGGTCGGGCCTGCGACAATGCTTTCGGCCAGCGCCAACGCTTCGGCTTCGAGCTCTTCCGTCGAGGTCACCCGGTTGAAGAACCCCCAACGCTCGCCTTCCTCGGCGCGAAGCGTCCGGCCTGTGCAAAGCAACTCTGCCGCCCGGCCCTGACCGATGATGCGAGGCAGCATCGCACAGGCCCCCATGTCGCAGCCCGCCAGGCCCACGCGGTTGAACAGAAACGCCACCCTCGCCTCTGGTCCGGCGATCCGCATGTCGCTTGCCATCGCCATGATCGCGCCTGCGCCTGCACAGACTCCGTCGACGGCAGCGATGACGGGCTTGCCACAATGCACCATCGCCTTCACCAGATCGCCCGTCATGCGGGTGAATGCCAGAAGCTCCTTCATCGACATCCTGGTCAGCGGCCCGATGATTTCATGCACATCGCCGCCCGAGGAGAAGTTGCCGCCATTGGGCAGGATCACCACCGCATGCACGTCACCCGAAACGGCCAGCGCGCGGAACCAGTCGCGCATTTCCGCGTAACTGTCGAAGGTAAAGGGGTTCTTCCGCTCGGGCCGGTCATGGGCGATGCGCGCAATGCCGTCCTTGGCCTCACATCGGAAATGTTCGGGCACCGGCAGGTTCATTGGCCATCCCCTGCATCCCCGACACGGCTGAGGATGGCGAGCACGGTTTCCGCTTCCTCTTCGCTCAGGCCGCCCAGTTGACCATCGATCCATGCTTCATGACGGGTCGCAAGGTCTTTGAAGGCGACAGCCCCCATTGGCGTCAGGCGCGCGAGCTGTGACCGGCGGTCGCCCTCGACGGCAACGCGCAGGGCCAGCCCTTCCTTGGTGAGTCGGTCCACGATCCCGGTGACATTCCCGTTTGAGACACGGAGGTAGCTGGACAATTCGCTCATCTTGATCCCCTTGGGATAGCGCGCGAGCGCTGCCATGACGTCGAAACGTGGCAAGGTGGTGCCATGATCATCCCGCAGCCTGCGTCGAAGCGCGGCTTCGGTCTGGCTTGTGACTTTCAGGAGCTTCAACCAAAGACGCAACCGTGTCTTTGAGGCGGGTTCAACTGCGCGGTCTGCACCAGGTGTCATATCTCGCCTCCTGAAACGGTGAGCGCGTGGCCATTGACCGATGCCGCCTCGGGGGAGGCCAGGTAGATGACAGCCGCTGCCACCTCGCTCGGGTCAATGAGCCGCTTCATCGGGTTGTCGCTCACGATCATCCTTTCGGCTTGCTCACGGGGCACGGAAAGACGCTCCATCACGCCCGTGATCGCGGCTTCAGCCATGTCGGTGTCCACGAAGCCGGGGCAGACCGCGTTGCAGGTGATCGTGGCCCGCGCGACCTCCTTGGCCAAGGATCGCACCAAGCCCAAGACACCGTGTTTCGCCGCGACATAGGACGCGATGTCCGCCCCGCCTTGCAGGCTGGCGGTGGACGCCGTTGCAATCAGCCGCCCCCCCGGTCCCATGCCTGCGCGCAAGGCCTCCCGGAAGGTCAGGAACGTCCCCGTCAGGTTCACATCCAAAGCGGCACGCCAATCGTCCAGCGTCATGTCGCGCACGGGCGCGGGCTTGCCCGCACCCGCGTTGGCCACCACGACGTCAAAAGCTCCCTTGTCGAACAGCGCAGCGACACTTGCCTCGTCTGCCACATCGGCAGTCGCCTTCGCGATGTCGCGCCCGCCTGCTGTCTCGTCCAACGGGCCCGTCCGGCGCCCCGCAATGATGACGTGATCGCCCGCATCGTCGAACGCATGCGCAATGGCGCGCCCGATGCCTGTTCCCCCGCCTGTGACCAGAACCCGCCTCATGCCCTCAGCATCTCCGCTTCTCGATCCGCGAGCCGCCAGGCCTGATCCCGCCCCGCGAGATAGGGCAGCGGCCAGTCCGTTGCCCTCCGGTCCCCGATCTTGGCGGCTTCGCGCAAGCTCCAATAGGGATCAGCCAGGTGAGGCCGCCCGACCGCCACCAGATCCGCGCGGCCCGCTATCAGGATCGAGTTGGCGTGATCCGCCTCGTAGATGTTGCCGACCGCCATGGTCGCAATGCCTGCCTCGTTGCGGATACGGTCTGAGAACGGCGTCTGGAACATGCGCCCGTAAACCGGCCTGGCCTCGATGCTGGTCTGCCCCGCCGAGACGTCGATCAGGTCAGCGCCGGCGGCATGGAACGCCTGCGCGATCTCGACCGCCTCGTGGGGCGTGACGCCGACGTCCCCTACCCAGTCATTGGCCGAAATCCGCACCGACATCGGTCTTTCGTCAGGCCAGACCGCGCGCATGGCATTGAAGACCTCCAAAGGCCAGCGCAGGCGATTTTCCAGCGACCCGCCATAGGCGTCCGTGCGGATGTTCGACACCGGCGAGAGAAAGGACGAGATCAGGTAGCCATGGGCAGCGTGCAGCTCGATCATGTCAAAGCCTGCGCGCTCTGCCATTTCTGCGGCGGCGACAAACTCTGCCTTGATCGCCGCCATCTCTTCGACTGTGATCTCGCGCGGTGCGGCGTTCTCCGGCGACCAGGGGATCGGCGAAGCGCTCACCAACTCCCAGTTATGGCGAGGAAGCGGTGCGTCCATTGTCTCCCACCCCAGTTGGGTCGAGCCCTTGCGCCCCGAATGCCCGATCTGGCTGCAGATCTTCGCATCGGTCTCGGCATGAACAAACGCCGTCAACCGCGACCAAGCCGCATCATGCTCAGGCGCATAAAGACCCGGGCAGCCAGGCGTGATCCGACCCTCCGCACTGACGCAGGTCATTTCGGTACAGACCAGCCCGGCGCCGCCCTTCGCACGTTCGCCATAGTGGATCAGGTGCCAGGCGGTCGGGCAGCCCTCCACCGCCTTGTACTGCGCCATGGGCGAGACGACGATGCGGTTCTTCAACGCCATTTCACGCAGGCGGAAAGGCGTGAACATCGGCGCGCGCAAAGGGGCCTCCTGCGCACAGCCCGCCTGATCCATGAACCAACGCTCGGCGCCTTCCAGCCAGTCCTTGTCCCGTTCGCGGAGATTCTCGTGGCTGATCCTTTGACTTCGTGTCAGCAACGAATAATTGAGTTGAACCGGGTCGAAGCCCATGTACCGCTCCACCGTTTCGAACCACTCCAGCGAATTGCGCGCCGCCGATTGAAGGCGCAACACTTCGAGCCGCCGCTCGTCTTCGTAGCGGGCAAAGGCGGTTTGAACATCCGGTTCGCTGTGCAGCAGGTCGGCCAGCGACACGGCACTTTCCAGTGCCAGTTTCGAGCCCGAGCCGATCGAGAAATGCGCCGTCGCCGCCGCGTCCCCCATCAGGACGACATTCTCATGGCTCCACTTCTCGCACAGCACGCGCGGAAACCGCAGCCAGGCGGAGCCGCGAATGTGGCGCGCGTTGGTCATCAGGGCATGGCCACCAAGGTGATCCTTGAAGATCTCTTCGCAGGCGGCGATGGATTCGGCCTGGGACATCTCCCCAAAGCCCCATTTGTCGAACGTGTCCTGCGCACATTCCACAATGAATGTCGCGGTCGTGTCGTCGAACTGGTAGGCATGGGCCCAGACCCAGCCGTGCCCGGTTTCCTCGAATATGAAGGTGAAGGCATCGGCGAAGTTCTGGTGCGTCCCGAGCCAGACGAATTGGCAGAGCCGCTGGTCGATGTCCGGCCTGAAGGCGTCAGCATAAAGCGCGCGCGTCTTCGAATTCAAGCCGTCAGAGGCGACGACGATGTCGTAGGATGCGCGATGGGCCTCTGCGCTTTCGATCTCGGTTTCGAATTGCAGGTCCACGCCCAAGTCGCGGGCGCGCGCCTGCAACAGGATCAACAGCTGCTTGCGCCCGATCCCGCAGAACCCGTGCCCCGAAGACACAAGCCTTTCGCCCTTGTAGTGCAACGCGATGTCATCCCAATAGGCGAAATGGTCCTTGATCGTGGCCGCGCTGACCCGATCGTTTGCGGCGAGGTTGTCGAGCGTCTCTTCGGACAGAACCACGCCCCATCCGAACGTGTCGTCTGGGCGGTTGCGCTCGATAACCGTAACCTCGTGCGAGGGGTCGCGCAGCTTCATCGAGATCGCGAAGTAGAGACCGGCAGGTCCTCCCCCCAAACACGCAATCCGCATTCTCTCCCCGCTTCATTGGTTGATTCTGTTCCAAAGAGTGCAGCGAGTTCCCAAGTATTTCAAGCTTGAAAATTCTGGCTTGAAATTTTATGCTTGAAGCAAGTTAGGGGATCCGAAGATCACGTGATGATGCCTGGCGCTTTCGGGAGAGTGAGATGACAGTCACCCTGCAGCGGGATGTCCCGGTCGCGATCGTCACCATCGACAACCCGCCCGTGAATGCCACGTCTCAATCCGTCCGTGCGGGTCTGATGACTGTGCTGGAGCAGATCGACGCCGATGCCGGAATCAAGACGGTCATTCTTGCCGGCGCAGGTCGGACCTTTGTGGCAGGGGGCGATATCAAGGAGTTCTCCGCCCCGCCGGTGCCGCCGCATCTGCCTGATGTGCTGAACGCCATGGAAGCCAGCGCAAAACCGTGGATCGCTGCCCTTAACGGCACGGCACTGGGCGGCGGTCTTGAAATGTCCATGGCCTGCCACATGCGCATTGCAAAGCCGGAAACGCAATTGGGACTGCCTGAGGTCAACCTGGGTCTCATTCCCGGCGCAGGGGGCACTGTACGGTTGCCGCGCCTCATTGATCCGACCGAAGCGCTGACGATGATCGCCAGCGGCAAGCCGATCTCTGCAAGCCACGCCCTGAGGCTGGGGTTGATCGACAAGATGTCTGACGATCCAGTGCAGGCCGCCAAGGACCTGGCATCCAAGGCCGTCACGACACGAACACTTCAACGTGCCGTGCGACCCGTGGACCAGACCAGCTTTGATGCCGTCAAAGCCCGGCTGCACAAGAAGGCGCGGGGCCAGATCTCGGTCGGTGCCGCCATTCGTTCTGTCGAACGCGCGATGACGCTTCCGGCACAGCTTGCGCTGGATGCTGAACGTGCCGCGTTCCTTGAACTCAAGGCCTCGGAGCAATCGGCAGCATTGCGTCATGTCTTCTTCGCCGAACGGGCGACGCTCGCGGACCCGCGGTGCAACGGGCCGTCGCGCGACATTGCCTCGGTTGGCGTTATCGGCGGCGGGACCATGGGGGCGGGCATTGCCACGGCATTCCTGCGCGCCGGTTACCCGGTCCACATGGTCGAACGGGAGGCAGGCGCGGTCGGGACGGCGCGCAAGCGGGTTCAGGACATTCTGGAGCAAGGCCGGAAGCGCGGCCTGCTTGCGCAAGTGCAACTCGACAGCATGCACAACAGGTTCCGGGCCTCCGACCGCTATGGCGACCTCGATGAGGTCGACCTTGTCGTTGAAGCCGTGTTCGAGGACATCGCCGTGAAACGCGGGGTGTTCGCTCAACTCGACGAGGTCACGAAGCCACGCGCAATCCTGGCCACCAACACCTCCTACCTTGACGTGAACCAGATCGCCGGGGCGGTGGCCGATCCCGCGCGCGTGATCGGGCTGCACTTCTTCTCCCCTGCCCATATCATGAAACTCCTCGAAATCGTGACACCGGACAAGGTCGCCGACGATGTCATCGCAACCGCCGCCAAGCTCGCCAAACGGCTAGGCAAGATCGGCGTGCTGGCGGGTGTCTGCGACGGTTTCATCGGCAACCGCATCATGTCCAGCTATCGCCACGAGGCAGACGTATTGCTGCTGGAAGGCGCCTTGCCGTGGGAGGTTGATGCGGCCATGCGTGAGTACGGCTTCGCCATGGGCATCTATGAGATGCAGGACATGGCCGGCCTCGACATCGCTTGGGCAACGCGCGCACGGCGCGCCGAGACGGCGCCGCGCGACGACGGATATGTCACTGTTGCTGACTCGCTCTGCGAAAATGGCTGGTTCGGGCGCAAAACGGACAAGGGCTGGCACGACTACGCTGACGGGCAAGCCATACCGTCGAAGGACACGGCCAAGATCATTGCAGAGGCACGCGAGATGAAAGGCGTCTCGCCAAGACCTCTCACCCCGGACCAGATCATGGACCGGATTCTGTCCCGCTTGAGAATGGAGGCCGATCAAGTCTTGGCAGATGGTGTCGCCCGTCAGCCAAGCGACATAGATGTCGTCATGATCAACGGCTATGGGTTCCCACGCTGGCGCGGCGGGCCATTCTTTACCGCGAAGTGACAAACCCTGTGCCAAAATGTTGAATTCAACATTTTACCATCGCCATTCCAGTCCCGCGCCGACGGCGCGGCCGCCCCCGTCGGTTCCCGGCTCCGCCCAGAGGTCGAGGGTCGCGTCCTCGGCGTGGTCCGCGTCCGGCCCG
>VYCX01000479.1:12768-16916 GCA_009843725.1 Boseongicola sp. SB0675_bin_26 | reverse complement strand
GCCTCGCCAAACCCCGGCCCGCCTCGCGGTGCCTCGCCCCGCCAGGAACTCAGAACTCCTCGACACTCTCCGTCACAAAGCGTCCGTAATGACCGGACTTCTCCGGTCGCCAGTCGCCAAGCCCGATCCGCCGTCCGGCTATGTCGAGCCATACCGCAAGCTGCCTTTCGTCAACCAGTTCGTCGTCGCATTCGACGGTGAACGTCACGGCCCACTCGTCGAACTTCGCCCGCGTCCGAAGGATGCGGTTGCGCTGCACGACTACGCCGGTCGTGAACTGCACGGTCCTGCACAGTTCCTCGACAGTTTCGCCGAGGGACATGTCGTAGTCGAAGGACTCCACCCTGTCCACGATCAGTCCCTCGCGGACCTGCGGCCCCTGCTTCAGCTTCCGCGCCCCGGTCTCGATGGTGGCCCTCAATGCTGATGCCGGGACCGTTGGCGATTCGTCTTCGTCGAGCCAAAGCGACGTGAGCGTTTCAAGCTCACGGAGCCGCGCATCGTCGGCTTCCGTCCGGTTCTTGCCGCGCTTGCTGGCGATTTCCGCCTTCTCGATGTTGGCGGGCGACCGGTTGTCTATCCCTGCTGCGCCGTTGTGCATGATGAGGGGCGACATCCCCTTGATCCTGATTCTGTATCGCATTGCGAATCACGCTCTCCCATTGCCGGAAACCTGTCGTGTCATCGGGTATCCTCCCTTGATTGATTCTCACAGATACCGCAAGGCTTCGGCGGCGTTCTCGTTGCGACCGTACTTGGCGACCATTCTTGACGAGTTCCACCGCCCCTGCCGCATGATCGCCGCGCCCGGAGCCTGGTTCCGCAGCATCGTGATCGCCATGCCGACGCGCCCGGAGTGGCCGGAAAAGCCGTCCCCGAGACCTGCCGCCTTTGCGCGGTCGGCCACGCGCCTGGCAATCTGCCGGTCGGACAGGCCGAAAACCGACCCCGTGCGCCCCTGGCCTTGCAGTTCCGCCCATCGCTCCAGGTCGCGCATCGCCGACACGGTGACGGCCACGACCGCCCCGGTGCCTTCCTGGTCGGTTTTCGACCGGTCGATGGTGAGCCGTCCGCTTCCGTCCGGCTGGCCCTCGATGCGCGACCAGTCGAGCACGGCGGCCTCGGAGCGCCGCAGGCCGGTGCAGGCCAGGAGCGAGACGATGGCCATGTCCCTTGACTTGACGGGAGTCTTGCAGTCTCCAAGCGCATGGCGGATCGCGGCAACCGCATCGACGGTCAGTGCCGCCGCCTGCCGCTGCGTCCGGCCTTCCTGGGCTGCGTGGCGCACGAGTCCCTTCATGGCGGTCCTGACGACGCGGGACGCGCACGGGTTCTCATGGCCCGCCGTGTCGTGCGCCGCCGCGATGGCGGCGACCGCCATTCTCAGGGACGCCACGGACATCCCTTCCTCCGCCCTTTTCGCAAGGAACAGCGCCACGGCGTCCGGCTGCGCGGGCATGGCCGTTGCGCCGTGCTGGCTGGCCCATCCCTCCCACTTCCTCCAGGCGGCGCGATAGGCCCGGACGGTCGCCGGTGCCTTGCTGTCGCGGATCGCGGCTTCCAGGCGTTCGGTGACGTTGCCTTCGACCGCGACTGCGGTTCCGCCACCCTTGACTTGCGGCGCTGGATGTTCAGACTGGGTCATGTGGTCGCTCCCTCCACGAGCGTTTGGGCAAGGGCAGCGTAGATGCCCTTGCCACACACGTCACCCGGTTAACGGACACGTTGTCAAGCAGGAATTTCCGTTGCGCCGATGCCTTGGCGAACGGAAGGGGACTTTCTCTGAATCTCTGAAGACTTGTTTGCAACGGCCCGGCGCTTGCCCTACATGGCCCGGCCCGCGTCATCATTGGCTGCCACATCGGCTGTGTGGAGCGGGCAGGGAAGGGGCGGCGGTCATGCACGAACCCGCCGTCCCTTTCACTGTCTTGTCCGAATTGAAGCGTCCCGCTTGACTGGTGTCCGTCAGCATGGTGGCGTGTGGCGGGACCGCAGTCGAGATCGAGGACAACAGGGATCAGGTGAGGCCATGAAGGATGATTACGACAGTCGATGCAGCACCATGGGCGACCTCATGGAGGCTCACGAGACGGAAGCGGGCTTTGCCGAGCCGCCGGACGGCGAGCGGTGGCTGGCGCAGGTCAACGGCATTCTGCGGGAAGTGGAGCGCCTGGGGCCGGACGGCCTGGTGACTTTGCAGCCACTTGCCAACGAGCGCTTCCTGAAAGAACCGAGCACGGTGCCCAGCGTATCGTTCAACCTGATTACCGTCCTGACTCCGGCAGCGGCCCATGACAGTGCCTGACTTGAGGTCAGGGGGCGGCCAATAGGCCGTCCCCTCCTTGCCTTGCCACGCCTCGCCCGGCCTTGCCACGCCATGCCAAGCCACGGAATTCAGAACTCAACAACGATCTTCGTCGAAAGTCACGTCGCTGCCTTACGATTGGGGCGGCGGTCATGCACGAACCCGCCGCCCCTTTCCCGAACCCACGGAAAGTTTCTGAAACAAGCTCCGCGCTTATGTCAGAAAACCACCCAACTTTTTAGATAGGTTCATCGGGGACCGTCATCCCGCGTCTCCAAAACCGTCATAAGGTCTTCGACGCCGGACCTCCGTCAAAGCCTTGCATATCTTCTCAATCATGGAATTCTTGACATGGAAATGCTGGACGGCGTAGTCCTCACCTTTCCTCTCGCCCGTCTTGGAGTCAACGCAGACTTCGGCCTCAGCGATAATCGAGAACTCGATCCCGTCCTCGACAGCCCGAATGTCGTCAAGCTCCCAGATGCCCTCACCTGCAAGCCGGATGATTTCGGGGACTTCATATGTTTGCGTCATGTCGCCGCTCCTTAAGTGTGGCTTGGCTCATGCCCGCCCAACTCCTCCAGCTTCTTCAGCTTGAGGCTTACCCTCTCGATTCTCTGGCTGTCCATGGCCCTGTTGCTGACTGCCGCCCATTTCATTATCGCGCCGTCGCCATTCAGAATCAGAAACGTGACCGACCCGAAGCCTATCTTGGTTATCACCGCACGGGTGCCATTGAGATACACTTCCTCTCTTTCCGAGTAGCCAGACAGCTTCAGCCGCGCCCAGGTGGCCACGCCCAGGGAGAACTGGTAGAGGAACGCCCCGAACGTGACCGCGATCACCACGGCCACCAGGGGTTCCAGGAAGTGGCCGACCTGCCAGCTAATGTCGTTGAACTGGTTCATGCCACCTTCAGTTCCTCAAGCAGGTCTCCGAGGATCGCCCGCGTCTTCCTCCTGCTCCTGGTCCGGGCGAGGCTGTCAACCTTGTCCTCGGCAGCGGCCTTCGCCTGTTCCATGTTGAAGGCCGGGGCCACGGTTGCCGCTTCTGTTTCTGGTTCCGGCTCCGGCGAGGTCTCGAACCTTTTGTAGAACTCCGCTTTTGCTGCGGACATGACGGCATGGAAGTCACCCGAGTTGTGGGCTTTGTCGAAGGCCACCGTGTATTCGTCCGAGGACTGCCACTGGTCGTTCTTCCAGTGGGCAAGGCAAGTGGCGATGTTCTCCTCCAGTCCCTTCAGGGACGAGATGTTGTTCAGGTGCAGTGTCCTGACCCTGTTCAGGTATCCGGGCATCCCGAACTCGTCAAAGGCTTGCCGTTCCAGGTCCGTCATGGCGTCGATCCGGGCCACAACCTCCGCGTGGGTGCGCCGCGCCTCCGCCTCGAACTCCGCCTGCGTTGCCGTTCTTGCGTCAAATTCGCTCATGTTCGTTTCTCCAGTGCTTTCATTGCGGTGGGATTTGCGTCAGTCGAAGGCCAGGCCGCGAGGATCGGTTTCGCCAGATGGAACAGCGATCCCTGCATCCCATGACCCTGCCGCCGAATAGCCTCCGCTCATTCGATGCACTCTTGAAGTGCTTCCAATGTCAACGGAACAATACAGGTTTCCGTCACCGTCAAAATCGATGGCAGATGGCACGCGCACACCGCCTGGAATCGTGATGCCTGAACTCCAAGCGTTCGCAGACGCGTAACCTCCAGGCTTTTGGTATATTTTGAGGCTTGACGAGATGCACAAATCTCCGTTTGGGGAAAACGCCAAGTTGTACAGCCCCTCTTGCGCCGACAACGAAGGGCCTGCAATCCCCGAATCCCAACTCCCTGACGTGGAATAGCCGCC